>JBAXXO010000109.1:0-10269 GCA_037127855.1 Alphaproteobacteria bacterium | reverse complement strand
ATCCAGCCCGCCAGCAAGGCCCAGTCCGAGGTGAACAATTGGCGCACCTCGGCCAAACTGCCAAAGCCGCCGCCCGCCCCGGCGAAATAGCGCAGCACCAGGACGCCATAAATCAGCGACAGACCCACCGGGATCAAAAGTTGCGGTACAGCATTCACAAAGGCAAATCGGCGGGGGGCAAGGATCAAAATCGCCCAACCCAACAAGACGGGCGGGCCAGTCATCGCAAAGAGGCTTTCAGGGGTCATCGATAGATCCAAGCAAACTTTACATTGGCAATATATGTCTTGAGTCGCTTGCATTGTCCATAGAAAATATTTACGATGAAAATATCGCAGGAAACACATGATAACCGACACCGAAACCAAGCGCGGCTACCACCACGGCAACCTCAAGAGAGCGCTTGTGCTGGCAGGCGTCGAGATTCTTGAGGCCGACGGTATGGCACTGTTGTCGCTGCGTGCCATTGCGGCGCGTGCGGGTGTCAGCCATGCAGCGCCTAAGAACCATTTTGGCTGTTTGCGCGGCCTGTTGACGGCCATCGCCGCCGAGGGCTTTCGCCGCCATGCCGCCTTCATGCGTGCGGGCCTGTCTGCGGCGTCCGGGCGCAAAGACCGGCTGAACGCGGCGATGCAAGGCTATGTTCGTTTTGCACATGAGCATAAACAGTTGTTCATGTTGATGTTTTCTGCCCAGCACTGCGATTTCAGCGATCCGGACCTGAACTTGGCTGCAAGGGCCAGCTATGATGTCTTGGCCGATATCTCAGCAGGTCTGGACTGGGACAAGGCCAATGCGCCCGGTGGACAGCGCCGAACCGAGTTGATGCTGTGGTCATTTGTCCATGGATTTGCACAACTGTCCAATTCCGGACTGTCGGGCCCGCTGGAGTCCGGGTCGATGGCCGAGCACCTGCCCTTTGACATTGCGGATATCATGCCGGATTTCAGCTATGCGCCGGGGCCTGGGCCGAAAACGGACGAGGCGCGCTGAGCCGGGCAAGAGACTATACCCCGCAGGCGGCGACACGTTGTCTGGGGCGGCAGGGGGGGGGTGTGCTGCTTTGGTCTGCGACCGGTGGGACACCGGTGCGATTTTGCCATGCAACCTTCTTTTCGAAAAAAAAGCCGATCCAGCGTTGCCATGACGGACGAAACGCACCAGGACGCTGTAAGGTTCGGCGTCTAGGCGCAGTGCCTGAGAGATGGTAGCCTGCGGCCGAAGACCAACATGTCACGCCGGTTTGCCAAGGGTCCTGACTTGTCTTGACGCGCCAGAGATCGACCTTGCATGAAGGAAGCCAAGATGAACGTTCCTTACAAATCCGCCCATGAAGAAGTCCACTTCATCAACCGTGCGGGATGGCTGCGGGCCGCTGTCCTTGGCGCGAATGATGGCATCGTGTCGGTGTCGTCGCTGATCGTGGGGGTCGCGGCAGCCGATCCCAGCCCCTCGGCAATTCTGGTGGCAGGCGTTGCGGGACTCGCCGCCGGGGCGATGTCTATGGCGGCGGGCGAATATGTCTCGGTCAGTTCGCAATCGGATGTAGAACGCGCCGATATCGCACGCGAAAAGCAGGCGCTGATCGACACACCGGCGGAAGAAGAGGCGGAATTGACCTCAATCTATGTATCGCGCGGTCTGTCGGCGGCAACAGCCGCACTGGTTGCCCGCGAGATGACCGAGAAAGACGCGCTAGCAGCCCATGTGCGCGAAGAATTGGGCCTGTCCGAGGTCCACTCGGCCAATCCTCTGCAAGCGGCGTTTGCCTCTGGCCTGACCTTTAGCGTCGCCGCGGCCTTTCCTTTGATCGCCGCCATTCTCGCACCGTCTGACAAGGTCATTCCGGTGGTGGTTGTCACGACCCTGATCTGTCTGGCAGGTCTTGGGGCGCTTGGCGCCAAGGCTGGTGGCGCGCCAAAGTTGCGCGCGACGGCGCGCGTGTTGTTCTGGGGGGCAGCGGCGATGGCGATCACCGCAGGTGTGGGCCGTCTGTTCGGGGTCAGCCTGTGAGCGCACGGCTTCGGTCGGTGGCGCGGCAAGTCGCATACAGTCTGATTTACGTGCCGCGCGACACAAATGCCGCGCGGCAGACGGCTCACATCGTGATCAGCGCCAAGGCCTCATTCAGGGTCGCGACCGAGGCGGCATGATCCCCGGCCTCATGCTCTGCCTTGCCTTTGGCAACCAGTTCAGCGATCTTGACCTTCGTCGCGTCATCCACGCTGGCCGTTTTCATCGCCTCTTCGATCTTTGCCATCAGATTGGGGCAATCATTGGCCAGCGCCGGGCCGGCCAGCATCACTGACAGTACTGCAATCAGAGCAGTTTTCTTCATGGGTTCTCTCCGTTGAAATTTGGCTCTATGCCGGCGCTCAACCTGTGGCGCAGCGCAGGGAGTGTAATCCGGGTCGCGGCAAGGTCAAGAGTGGCTGTGTGCCAAGTCTCGACCTCCGCTGACCTGCTGCATTCCGATTTCAAATGCAACCGTGATGGCTTACGATCTTTACATTCACCGGTGCGGCGTTTTAGCTGCCGATAAGTTAGTGATTTTCCACCCGCGCCCGGGGCACCCGCAAACCGAAAGAAACCGCCATGACCAACCCGAACAATGTTCTGATCGACCATCATCCCGGCCGCTCTGCCCAGACCATCGGCCTTGCGGTCGAGATCGGCACGGATCCGACATTGATTCACGAACCGTCCGTTGGCGTGGTCGGAACCAAGGGCGACAGTCAGTGCTATCTGGGTGTCATGGCCAAGGTCGAAGCGATCCATCTTGCCTTGAAAGGCCGCATCGGTCGTGGCCCGGGACAATTGAAGCTGCGCCTGGTGCAGCCGGAATACACGATCGCGACGTCGGATGGCATCCGTAATGGCACGCCCGAAATGCGCTATTCGCTGATCGGGCGCGAGGTGACCCAAGACGCACTGTCCGAACATCTGGGGGCCACGGGTCTTGCCGGCACGATTGCGGTGGTGGCCTGCGACAAGCCGCCGGTCGGTGTGCTGGCGGCCCTGCTGGAACATAACCGGCCCGGCATCATCATGTCGGATGGTCCGATCCATCCCGGCACGGATCCCAAGACGGGCGAAAAGCTGGATATCGTCAGCGCCTTTCAGGTCGCGGGCAATCCTGACCCGGAATACCGCCACCACATCGCCTGCCATGCCTGTCCGGGCTATGGCAGTTGTGGCGGCATGTTCACCTATAATACCATGCAGACCTTCATCGGTGTTCTGGGCCTGCAACCCCTGCATATGGTGGCCCCGCCTTCGGACGATCCGCGCCGCCTGACCGAATTTCCGGCTGAACTGGTCACGCTGCTTGCGCAAATGATCGACACCGATCTGAAGCCCCGCGACATCGTGGTGCGCGACTCGATCCGCAACGCCACGATTGTCGCCATGGCGATTGGCGGCTCGACCAATGCCCTGTTGCACGCGCCCGAGATCGCCCGCGCCGCAGGCTTTGCCGATTTCTGGCAAGACATCATAACGCCCGAAGAATTCAACCACCTGTCACAGCATGTCGTGCCGGTGCTGACCGATGCGCGGCCCTATGGCAAGTATTCGATGGTCGACATCGCCAAGGTGGGCGGTGTTCAGGTGATCGTGCGCGAATTGCTGGAGGCAGGGTTGCTGAATGGCGATGTGCTGACCTGCACCGGTGAAACGCTCAGCGCACAGGTCGCAAGGCTGAACACCAAAGCGGCGGATGGCGTGGTCATCTATCCCGTGGCGACCCCCTACAAGCCGACCGGCGGTCTGCGGATGCTGGGCGGCAACCTGTCGCCTGCCTTCTCGGCCATCCTAAAGCTGGCGGGGGTCGAGGGCGGGCTGGAACACAACCTGTTTCGCGGCAAGGCGCGGGTTTTTGATGGTCAAAAGGCGCTGTTGGACATGTTGGACAAGACACCCGAGGCGTTCGAGGATCACGACATGATCATCGTCCGCTACGAAGGGCCGAGCGGTGCCCCAGGCATGCCCGAAATGCTCGATCCCACGGCACGCATCACCACACTGTGTCGCGAACGCGGCATCGTCATCGCCCTGATGACGGATGCGCGCTTTTCGGGTGGGTCAATCGGCCTCGTCATCGGGCATGTCGGGCCGGAAGCAGCACTTGGGGGCCCGATCGCCTTTGTCGAGAATGGCGATGAAATCCTGGTCGATCTGAACACCAGCGAGATCAACTGCACCGCGCTGAACGACCCCGCAACCCTGCAGGCCCGCAAAGCCGTGTGGGAACAGGCGGTTGCCGGCAATGGCGGCTTTCACCCAAGTTCCGGCCTTGCCGACACGCGCCTGCTGCACCGTGCGCGCCACATGGCGGTGCCGGCCAGCCGTGGCGGCGGGCTGCACCCGAACCGGGAAGTCTGGGTGCGCAACCCCCGTGAGGCCGTGCAATCAGGCTTTGTGCCGCGCAACAGGTTCCGGCCCTGACGCCGTCCGGTCAAGGCTGTCGCGCCACGGGTTTGACAGACGATTCAAGCCCAGCGCATCCCTAGAGCGGGTTGCACTCAATCTGATTCAGATTGAGTGCAACCCAAGACAGGCAAGTCGTTGGTAATGTTGCGAGTCGCGTTCAATCAGGTGAACCTGATTGAACGCGACTCGCTCTAGGTGCCCGAATTCAGGTTTGGCGCGGGCTGGCCCGGTCATGCGCCACCCAGTAGCGAGGCGATTGACACCACCCGGCCGGATGCGGCGGACTGATAGGCAGCCTCGGCCAGGGCATAGGTTTGCAGGCTGTCGCGTGCCGAGGTTTCAAAGGGGGCACCCGACCGCAAGGCGTCGACGAAATGCTGCTGGGTATGGGCAACCGAATCCTGAGTCTGCCGCCACGGCACCGAGGTCCAGGGCCGCGCATCCGCCACGATCACCTCGTCGCGTTGACCGGCTGCGCTGTGAATGCGCAGAACCTCGCCCTCCAATATCTGGACGGTGCCAAGACGGCCCTCGACCTCGCCCAGGGTTTGCGGAAACGTGCTGGGATTGCGGTGCGTGGCGTAGCTGACATCGACAACCGTCACGGCCGCATTGTCGTGGCGCAGGGTGATGGTCGCGGCATCCTCGCCGACAAGGCCTGGCCGCACGGATTGCGTGGTGCAAGCGACACTGTGCGCATCACCCACCAAAAACCGCGCAAGGTCCAGCAGGTGGATGCCGACATCCATGATCATCAAACGTTCGGTCGTCAGCAGATAGGGCTGGTTGGCATAGACATCAATGTCGTTGCGCCAGCACAGTCGGGCAAAGGTGACATCGCCGATTTCGCCCGATGTCAGGATCTGTCGCAGACGGCGAAAAATCTTTTGAAACCGAAAGTTCTCATGCAGCATCACGGGCACGCCAGCGGCGCGGGCCTGCGCCTCGATGCGCAGACAGGTGGCCAGATCGGCGGCAAAGGGCTTCTGCACGATCACCGGCACACCGGCTGAAACCGCCAAGGCAACCAGGGCCTCATGCGTGTCCATCGTGGTGCAGATATCGACGAAATCAAATGCGCCCGACCGCAGCGCGTTGGCATCGGTATGCCATGCGGGGATACCGAACGCGGCGGCGGCCCGTTCGGCGCGGGCAGGATCAAGGTCACAGATGGCGGTAATTTCGGCCCCTTTGACATCCGCCCAAGCGTGCAGATGGTTGCGCGAAAAGAAGCCCGCGCCGATGAAAAACCCTTTGAGCGGTCGTGTCACGTGTCAACTCCCTCTTCGTCGAGAAACGCTATGGCATAGGCATCCAATGTCTGAGGCCATGCTGTGGCCTGCGGCTTTGGCGTCTGTGCAAAAGCCTGCAGGCTCGCGGCATCAAGCAGCCAGATTGCCGCTTTGAAACCCGGATTCGGCATTGGACAGACGTCGGGGGTCAGGTTGGCCAGCAATGCCTGACGCTGGTGGCCCCTGCGCCAGACGATCTGCGCAACCCCCCGCTCGATTCCCGCCGACACAACCTCGGCTCCGGCCGCCGCGGCGATCCAGCGCGCGACATGGTACAGCGGATAAAGTGCACCGTCAGGCATGTCATCCCAAAACGCGCGCGGGTCGCTTTGCCGGGTCGAGACCAAGCCGAACGGACCCGTCGGCGCCCCAAAGGCAAACTGACCGGGCGCAAAGGGCGCAATCTGCGCCAGATAGCCCACCGTCCATGCCGCTGCGAACAGGCCGCGCTGACGCGGGTCGCGGGCCGCCATGCCTATGCGTTCCGCGGGATCGTTGACATTTGGTGTTGGTCCGTAAGGGTTCAGCCTTGCGCCGATTCCTGTCGGCCCGACCGCCAACGCGCGCCCAGCCGCAAGCACCGCAGCCGAGCCAAGGATATCCGGCAAGGCCTGCAGCGTTTCCATCACAGACGCATCGTCGGCGGCATGAACAACCGGCGTGGTCGCAAACCGCAGCCCGTCCCATAGGCTGGGATCAGGGCGTTTGCGGTTGAACTCGGTAAAAAAGGCGGGTGTGCCACCAAGGCGCATGGCTGTTGCGAAATGCCGGGCCAGACTGGCGGCGATGGCAGCCTCGCCAGGATGGGGCGGGCGAGATTGGCCGGGTTGAAAGCTTTGCGCGTCGATCTTGGCAAAGGCGCTGACCCGGTCTGCCTTGACTGCGGCCGTCCCAAGACGTTGCGCAATGGCAGCGATCTCGGCCTCGGCACCGACATCGTCGGTACTGGCCAGAATGATCATCAGATCAAGCCGCCCCTTGGTCAAGGCCAGCAATCGTGCAAGGCGTGCAAGCTCTGCCGCCCCAGCCTGCGCGGGATCCCAACGCAGTAATATCCATTGCGGAGCGATCAGCAGCAGTGCATCTGACCAAAGCAACGCCTCGGTCGCATCTGACAGCCGGTCCAGTGGCAAGGCATAGTCCGGCATAAACTGACCACCGATGGCCAGCGGTGGCAGCATCGACACCGCAGGTCCGTTTGCACCCGCATCGGCAATCGTCACCGTCACCGACTGGGCCAACGCGACCCCGGGCAACAATTGATACGGATATGGCAAGCCCAGCGGACGACTATAGGTCTTAAACGAGGCGTCCGACCAATTGCGCTGATCCTCCATCTCGAAAACATCGCCGTCAAACCGGGTTTCGACCGTCAGGCCCGGCACCGGCTGATGGGTGATCGCACGAATGTCCAAGATCGGCTGGCCCGGCGAAATCCGCAACGGCACCCTGACACGGCTTTGCGGGACCGAGGCGTGATCGACCAGCACCTCGGTTCCGGCAAAGCCTGTCAGGGGATGCAGAATGACAAACCCGGTGCGGTTTGTGTCGAACGTCACCTCGGGGCGAATATCCGCCGTCGCGGTCAACCGGCCATTTGCTGACCCACAATAGACGATATCCACCATCAGACCTGCCCCGGCCGGACCATAATGGGCGCGGCAGGTGATGTTGAACCGGGTGGCATCCTCGTCGAACTGCAGATCCATGATCACCGGCGCCGCGGTGCCCCAACCCGGCATGCGCACCAGAAACTGCACGGCGCGCAGCACCTCGACCCCGTTCCAAAGCACCCATCGCAAGCCATCCGCGCCGAACTGCGCCTCAAGCCTGCCCGCACGCAGCCGCCGCATGGCCTGCTCGACCACGGGGGTTCCCGTCAACAAGATATCCCGGTTCACGTGCTTTGCTTTTCCATCACTGCGCCAGGGCCGACTGTCAGCCTTGATCTCGTCATCAGACTAGACACCACCCTGCCCGAATTCAACTAAAACGCGCCCGAAACCCCGTCGACTGCACTCTGCGCGGCCCCAAAGAGTCATCAAGGCTTGCGGCGGTCCTGCAGCGCGGTAGATTGCCCTATCCGGGCCATCGCAACCCTGCCCCAGTTTCTGCCCCGCACCAAAAGGACATCCGCCATGTCGAGCTATGTTTCCGATCTGTTTTCGCTGCGGGGAAAAACGGCGCTGGTCGCCGGGGGTGCCGGTGCCATTGGCGCCGCAATTTCCGAGGCCTTCGCCCGTGCAGGCGCGAACGTGATCGTGCATGACCTGTCGCAACCGCGCATTGACCTGTTGGCCGGGCATTTTGCCGACAGGGGCCTGCAGATGACCGCACTTCAGGCCGATCTGTCGACGACCGATGCGGCGCAGGATCTGGTGGCACGCGCCCGAAAGATCACCGGTCGCATCGACATTCTGGTCAACCTGCAAGGGGTCAACCGCCGCAAACCCATCGCCGATGTCACGCCTGAGGATTTTGACCTGATCACCTCGGTCAACCTCAGATCGGTGTATTTTCTGTCCCAGGCGGTGCACAAGGTGATGCAGGCGCAAGGCGGCGGCAAGATCGTGCATTTCAGTTCGCTGTCGGCCAACATGTCCTTTGACACGATTTCGGTCTATGCTGCGACCAAGGCGGCGGTCACCTCGCTGACTCGGTCGCAGGCCCATGAATGGGCGGTGGACAACATACAGGTCAACGCCATCGAGCCGGGCTTTGTGCAGACCGAATTCACTCGGCCCCTGTGGGATGACGATTACCGGGCGGATTGGTTCGCGAATTTCATTCCCCAAGGCCGCATGGCCGTGCCCGAGGATCTGGTCTCGGCCACCTTGTTTCTGGTGGCCCCGGCAACGCAGTACATGACGGGCCAGACTCTGGTGATTGACGGCGGTGTGATGAGCGGTGCCTCCTGGATTCAGGGTCAGCGCCGCCCCGCCCTGAAGCGGGACAAGTAACATGTCCGATTGGTTGATCGAGACCGAGACCCTTGCGGCACTTTTGGAAGCCGACCCATCGGCTGACCGAGTTGTGCTGGACTGCTCATGGTACCTGCCCGAGGCGGGCAAAGCTGCGATTGACGACTTTCACGCCGGGCATATTCCCGGTGCCCGGTTCATAGACCTGACCGAGGTTTCCGACCCGGACTCGCCCTTTGTCAACATGCTGCCCACAGCGGCGCATTTTGCATCGGTCGTGGGCGGTCTGGGTGTCGGGGCAGAGACCGAGGTGATCATCTATGACGCCGGCTATGTTTCCGCGCGGCTTTGGTGGATGTTTCGCGCCTTTGGTCATGCAAGGATCAAGATCCTGAACGGCGGCTGGCGCAAATGGCAGGCCGAGTTGCGTATGGTCGAATCCGGCAGCCCCACTCCCGCAACCGCGCGCAATTTTCCCGCCCGACCCGTGGGTCAAGGGGTCGCCCGTCTGCACGACGTCCGCCAGATCGTGGATCACGGCGGCGCCGCGATCATAGACGCCCGCACGGCGGCGCGATTTGACGGACATGAAGGCTCAGGCTATCCAGGTGTCACCTCGGGCTACATGCCGGGGGCGATCAACACGCCGTGGGCGCGGTTTTTCGAACCTGCCCCCTCTTACCGGTTCGTAAGCCCGGCGCGTGCGGCACAGGTTTTTGCCGAATATGGGGTCGACCTGACCGGCCCCATCGTCACCACCTGCGGCTCTGGCGTGACGGCAGCCATCCTGGGCTTTATGCTCGAAGCGATTGGCCACACGGACTGGCGGCTTTATGACGGCTCTTGGCACGAATGGGGCCAACATCCTGACACCGCAAAACTGAAAAAGCCGGCTTGAACCGAACGAACATTCGCCAAGGGGGTTGCACGAGAAAAACCGTTCTGGTCACAGGCGGGTCCCGCGGGATCGGTGCCGCCACCTGTCTGGCAGCGGCAAGGGATGGCTGGCGGGTGTTTGTGAACTATCGCTCGTCATTGGCCGAGGCCGTGGTCGCGCTGATCGCGGCCTTTGGCGGCGACATCAGCCAAGAGCATGACGTGCTGGCGATCTTTGCCAAGATTCGCGCCCGGTCTGGTGGCCTGCAGGGGTTGGTCAAAACTGCAGGCATCCTGCCACGGGTTGGCCGGTTCGAGGACACTCCGCTGCAACCCTGGCAGCGGACATTGACCGTAAACACAATCGGCACTTTCTTGTGCTGCCGCGCGGGGATCAAGATGATGGCACCGCAGCACGCCGGGACGGGCGGCACAAGTGTCACCCTGTCTTCGATGGCGGCAACCTTGGGTGGCCCAGCTGAGTTCGTGGACTATGCGACCTCGAAAGGGGCGATCGACAGCCTGACCATCGGTCTGTCGAAAGAGTCGGCGCCAGACAACATCCGTCTCAACACCATGCGGGCCGGTCTGATTGCGACCGATATCCATGCCAGTGCCGGGGATGGCGCACGGCTGGAACGCGCTAGACTATTTCCCGATCAAGTTGATGCATAGCCCGCATGGCGGAGATATCGCGCGCATTCTTGGAGGTTAAGGGCGTTCCGAGCGGATGCGATGGCGCTGCTTAG
>JBAXXO010000108.1:0-10302 GCA_037127855.1 Alphaproteobacteria bacterium | reverse complement strand
AGGAACGTCCTCAGGAAAGCCGCATGTCCGATAAAGACCGCCCGCAGATCACCCTCATCACACCGCCGGTGCTGGACATGGAACTGTTTCCCGATGCATTGGCATCCGTGATGGATCAGGTTGAGATCGCCTGCCTGCGCCTGTCCCTTGCTACCCGCGACGCCGACACCCTTGCCCGCGCCGCCGATGCCTGCCGACTTGTCGCCCACGGTCGCGATGTCGCCATCGTGATCGAAGACCACATGCTGTTCGTGGAACGCCACGGCCTTGACGGCATCCACCTGACCGACGGCGCCCGCTCGGTTCGGTCCCTGCGCAAGGATCTCGGGGCGGATGCCATCGTGGGCAGCTATTGTGGCACGACCCGTCACGCAGGCATAACCGCGGGTGAGGCCGGTGCCGACTATGTCGCCTATGGCCCGATTGGTGACAGCCCGCTTGGCAAGGGGGAAAGGGCCGCGTTAGAACTGTTCGACTGGTGGTCGGCCATGATCGAAGTGCCGGTGGTCGCCGAAGGCGCCCTGACCCGCGACCTGATCGAACGCTTTGGTCCGGTCACCGATTTTTTCGGGATCGGGCCTGAAATCTGGGGGCAAGAAAACCCGGCCGCCGCCCTGAAGATGCTGCTCGCACCGCTGGGTTGATCAGCCGGGCAAGCCAGCCCGAATGACGTGTTCACAATGGGCCGCCAACAGCTTTCGGTCGCCAAAGGCATCGACCGCAACCGGGTCGTGAAAGATCACCTCGACCCGCCCCGGACGCTTGCAGGCCAGAACCTGCATCAGATGCCCCGCAAAGGTCATGTCGCCCCACCAGCCATAGAACCGTGCGTCCCGACCCACGGGCGCAAGATAGCGCACACTGACCGGTTGAATTTGCATGATATGGTCCAGACCATGCGTGTAAAAGGCCGCGAACAGCGTGGATTTAAAGGTCAGAACCCGCAATCCATCAGTGCTAGTCCCCTCAGGAAAAAAGGCCAACCGATGCCCAGCCCGCAACCGGGTCTCAAAAACGGCTTTCTGGGCCCTAGACTCAGTGCTTTTGCGGGCAATGAAAACCGTTCCGGTTGACCGAGCCAGCCTGCCGATGAATGCCCAGTTGGCAACCTCGGATTTTGCAACGAAGTACAGACACTGCGCAGCATTCAGGGCGAACACATCTATCCAGGAACTGTGATTGGCGACAATCGCCCCATGCGCGACCATGGGTTGACCACGCACGGTGTACCCCATCGACAGGATGGGAAATGCCATGCGGCTGACCAGACGGGTGATCTGCGGCGTCCAGGGCCGCACCAGGCCAAACAATGGCCTCTCGACCAGACGCAGACAGATCAGCAGCAGCAGTCCAATAGCCACAACAGTGCCCAAGACCACGCCCCGCAGCAGCAACCTTACCCAGTCAGTCAACCCTAATCCCTGCAAGGCTGGGCGATCTTGCAGCCAGTCAGTCACGCCGCGCGGCCCTGTTTGCGGGTGTAGAAATCCCGATGTTTCGCGCTCATCCTTGCGGTATCCATCACCAGACACACATCGGTTGTGTTGAAGGACCGGTCAATCCATGCCCCATCGCTGACATGGCCACCCAGCCGCAGATAGGCTTTGATCAGCGGTGGCACCATGGCCATTGCAGCGGCGCGATCCAGATCCGCCACTGGCAAAAGGTTCATGTCGACGCGATGGGTCGGCCGGGCCTTGACGGTAAGAGCTGGCGGGGCGGCATGAAAATGATGCAGCAATGACAGCGGTCGCGCCAGTGCGGCGACATCCGTGCCATGGAACGACGCGGCACCAAACATCACCTCGATCCCGCGTTCCAGCACATACTCGGCCAAGGCGTTCCACAACAAGAGCATGCCGGCCCCGCCTCGCATGTCGCGGTGCACACAAGACCGCCCGATTTCCAGCAATCGTCTGCCAGAGCGCAAAACATTGGAAAGATCAAACTCGGTGTCCGAATAATAGCGGCCTGCATTGGCAAATCCTTCGGGCGGCATCAGGCGATAAACCCCCACGACATCTTGCAAATGGGCAGGGTTGCGGCGGCTGTCGATCAAGAGAAGATGATCGAAAAACGGATCAAACTCATCCCGTTCCAGGCGTGCAGCATGATCCTCGTCCGAGACTTTGGCACCCAGTTCTTCAACAAACACTTCATAACGCAAACGTTGCGCGGCCAGCAATTCGCGCCTGCCTCGGGCGAGCCGCACAGACAAAACAGGATCAACGTCGAGCGAAGCGGTCATTTGGTCAGGTCAGTTCCAGAGCCAGGCTGCAACACTCAAAATGCCTGACCAACAGGCCATGGTCAATGCAACGCGCTTGCGACGCTCCACCCAAGCGCGCGTTCCGTCGAAATTGAAACAATTAATGATTGAATTATCGCACAATTTCCGCATGCTAGAGCGAGTTGCGTTGGTTCAGGTTCACCTGACCCAACGCAACTCGCAACATTACCAACGGCTTGCCTGTCTTGGATTGCACTCGATCTGACTCAGATTGAGTGCAATCCGCTCTAGGTCAAAGATCAAAGTGCGGCTGCAACAGCACCACCGTTTCGTCGATCACGACCTTGCCCCTGTGTTCAAAGTTGACTGTGACCTTGCCCGAAATATTGGACTGAACCTGCCCTAGACCCCAATCAGGCTGCAACGGATGACGTACCAACATACCAGGCTCAAAAACCGATCGCATCTTTCCTCCCTTGAAAGGACTGACCATGACCGAGAAGCCCGACCTTGCCGCCCTGCTCGGCTCTCGCATCTGCCACGACCTTATCAGCCCGATTGGCGCAATCAGCAATGGCCTGGAACTGCTGATGATGGATCGCAGCCAAGGTGGACCCGAAATGCTGTTGATCAGTGAAAGCGTTGCGAATGCCAGTGCCCGAATCCGTTTCTTTCGCGTCGCCTATGGTTTGGCAGGTCCAGAACAGCGCATCGGTCGGTCAGAAGTGCAGTCCATCCTCAGTGATCTGACGCGGGGCAGCCGTATGAAGGTTGACTGGCAATCTGAGACTGACTTGATACGCCGTGAGGTAAAGATTGCTTTTCTTTTGTTTCAGTGCCTCGAAAGTGCGATGGCTTACGGCGGCAAGGTGCAGGTGCAAATGACCGATCAACGCTGGGCGATCACAGGTGCTGCCAACCAGTTGCGGATCGAGCCGGACCTTTGGGGGATTCTGGTCGATCCAAACGCGCAAGTCGCCGTCGTGCCTGGCGAGGTTCAATTTCCGTTGGTGGCCGCGGAATTGGAACGGAGCCAATTACGTCTGACGACAGAACTGACCAAGACCGCGATCAGACTGAGTTTCTAGAGCGAGTTGCGTTCAATCAGGTTCACCTGATTGAACGCAACTCGCAACATTACCAACGACTTGCCTGTCTTGGGTTGCACTCAATCTGAATCAGATTGAGTGCAACCCGCTCTAACGCTTTCAGGTTCTGATTGTACCGTTGCCGGTAACCAGATATTTAAAACTGCACAATTGTTCGGCACCTACCGGACCGCGTGCATGCATCTTTCCAGTGGCGATACCGATCTCGCCGCCCATGCCGAACTCGCCACCGTCCGCGAATTGGGTGGATGCGTTGAGCATCAGTATCGCGCTGTCAAGCCGTTGAAAGAAGCGGGCGGCGGTGGCAGCGTTCTCGGTCAGGATGCTTTCGGTGTGGCTGGAGCCGTATTGGCGGATATGGTCCATTGCGGCATCGACACCATCAACCAGTTTGACGGCAATAATCATGTCCAGGAATTCACGCCCAAAATCATCGGGTTGCGCCTTTACGGTACCAGGAAGTCTGGCCAGTTCACCCTCGGCCCGAACCTCGACGCCGGCTTGCAGCAGGTCGTTGATCAAAATTGCACCGTGTTTGGTATAGAATTGCCAGTCGACCAGCAGACATTCAGCCGACCCGCAAATCCCTGTGCGGCGGGTCTTTGAGTTCAGCACAACGCGGCGCGCCTTTTCCAGATCGGCGTCGCGGTCGACATAGACGTGGCAGATCCCCTCCAGATGGGCAAAGACCGGGACCCGCGCCTCACGCTGAACCAGACTGACCAAACCTTTGCCGCCACGCGGGACAATGACGTCGATAAAGTCGACGGCGCGCAACATGTCGTTCACCACCTGCCGGTCCTGGGTCGGCACCAGTTGGATGGCGGCCTCTGGTAGCCCCGCCTGACGCAGGCCGGCGACCATGCAGGCATGAATGGCGGTCGAGGTGTTGAAACTGTCCGACCCGCCGCGCAGGATGACCGCATTGCCAGATTTCAGACACAATGCTCCGGCATCGGCGGTGACGTTAGGGCGGCTTTCATAAATGACGCCAACAACGCCTAAAGGCGTCGCAACCCGTTGAATATGCAGACCAGAGGGCCGGTCCCATTCTGCCAGAACGCGCCCGACCGGGTCAGATTGCTCGGCCACCGCGCGCAGAGCGTCGACCATGCCACGGATACGGCCATCATCCAGCATCAAGCGGTCGATCATCGCTGGGGACAGACCCTTTTCGGCAGCATCGGCCAAATCCACGTAGTTATTGTCCAGAATGGCTTGCCGCCTAGCCCAGATTTCATGCGCTGCGCTGACCAACGCGGCGTATTTCCTTTCCGACCCGGCATGGGCAAGTTCAGTGGCAGCCAGTCGGGCCTTGCGGCCGATATCCGTCATCAGATCCGAGATTTGGCCGTGCATCATTCGCGCCCTTTGCGTTCAAGCCTAGATTACCATGTCGTCGCGATGAACCAGGGCCGCCCGACCCTCATAGCCCAGAATTCCCGCGATTTCCCCAGACCGATGGCCCGCAATCGCCCGCGCCTCGACTGCGGTATAGCGGACCAGACCCTTGCCCAGCACATTGCCGACGGGATCCAGAATGGCCACAGGATCACCGCGCCCGAAGCCACCATCCACCTGTGTAACCCCCGCGGGCAATAGACTTTTCCCTGCGAGCAGCGCCTTGACCGCACCGGCATCCAGCCGCAGTTCACCACGTGGTTTCATCGCGTTGATCCAGCTTTTGCGCGCCAGTTGCGGGTCAGCTTTCGCAACAAACCATGTGCAGCTTGCCCCCTTGGACAATGCCGTCAGGGGGCGCAGGACCGAGCCTTCCATGATCGCCATCGCACAACCGCCCGCCACCGCGGTCTTGGCCGCCAGCAACTTGGTTTTCATTCCACCTTTGGAAAAGCCACTGACGGGGTCGCCTGCCATGGCCTCGATCTCGGGCGTGATGGACTCGATGAAATCAAATTTGACCGCGTTGGGGTCTTGCTTTGGATTGGCGGAGTAAAAGCCGTCCACGTCAGACAGCAGGATCAACTGATCCGCCCCTACGGTCACAGCAATCTGCGCGGCCAAACGGTCATTGTCGCCGAACCGAATTTCATCCGTCGCCACGGTGTCATTCTCATTCACGATCGGGACAACGCCAAGCCCCAACAGCGTCTGAAGTGTTGCGCGGCTGTTCAGATAGCGCCGTCGATCCTCGGTGTCTTCCAGCGTCACCAGAACTTGTCCGGTGGTGATGCCATGGGGTGCCAGCACCTCTTCATAGGCACGCGCCAGACGAATTTGCCCAACAGAAGCAGCGGCTTGCGACTGTTCCAGCGGCAAGGGGCCATCCGGCAGGCCCAGAACCTTGCGGCCCAGGGCAATCGACCCCGATGAAACAAGAACCACATCCGTGCCGCGCGTCTTGGCCTCGGCCACATCCATGGCAAGCGCAGACAGCCACGCCTGCCGCAGCCCGCTTTTGCGGTCGACCAGCAGCGCCGAGCCGATCTTGACCACCAGACGTTTGGCCAAAACCACCGATGGCTTGCTCAGGGTGTCCAAGGCGCGTCCTTTTCGATGACTTCAGACCCCTGAACGATCATCGCATAAAGGTCGCGCAGCACGTCCTGCAATCCCAGACCTGCCACGCCAGAGATCACAAAGACCTTGCCGCCGCTGGCCTTTTCAAGCGCGCGGCGGCGTTCCGAGATGGTTTTCTTGTCCAACGCGTCACATTTGTTCAGTGCAACGATCCTGGGCTTGTCGCCAAGAATCTCGGAGTAGGCCTCGAATTCCTTGACGATCGTGCGGTAATCTTTTGTAATCGTTGAGGAAGTTCCGTCCACCAGATGCAGCAGCACCTTGCAGCGTTCGACATGGGCCAGAAATTGCATGCCAAGGCCACGCCCCTCAGAGGCGCCTTCGATCAGGCCGGGGATATCGGCCATGACGAATTCCTTGCCGTCGATGCCGACCACGCCGAGGTTGGGCACGAGGGTTGTAAAGGGGTAGTCGGCGATCTTGGGGCGGGCGTTGGAGACGGCGGCCAGAAAGGTCGATTTTCCGGCATTGGGCAGGCCCAGAAGGCCCGCATCGGCGATCAGTTTCAGGCGCAGCCAGATGGTGCGCTCGACCCCCTCCAGACCGGGATTGGCGCGGGCGGGCGCGCGGTTGGTCGAGGATTTGAAGTACAGGTTGCCAAAACCGCCATTGCCGCCCTTGGCCAGCAGCACCTTTTGCCCCGGTGTCACAAGGTCGGCGATGACGGTTTCTTCATCCTCATCAAGGATTTCCGTGCCAACCGGCACTTTCAGGATCACATCATCGGCGGTTTTGCCGGTGCGTTGGCTGCCCATGCCGGGTTGACCAGACTTGGCAAAGAAATGCTGCTGATAGCGAAAGTCGATCAGGGTGTTCAGCCCCTCGACCGCCTCGGCAAAGACCGAGCCGCCATTGCCGCCATCGCCACCATCGGGACCGCCGAATTCGACATATTTGTCGCGCCGGAACGACACGCAGCCCCCACCACCGCCACCCGAGCGGATATAGACTTTGGTAAGGTCAAGAAACTTCATGGTCGAACCGCCAGTATAAGGATTGCAAAGCCGATAGCCCTAGCGCCGCGCAGGTGCAAGCCTTGCGCGCAGTCCATCCCGAGGGGCCAGGTGACGTTGCCTTGGCGCGGCTGCGAAAACCCGTGACGGGTCTTCGGGTGCCGCTAAGGGTTAAGTCTTTGCGAGCGTTAGGTTAACTGTTGAAATTCGTTCGAATTCGCAATCTACATTCCATCTACATTGCGCCTACAATGCCTCTACAGCGCGGGACATTCAGGTCGCGGACGGCGCGCGTTAACCATAATTGCGAATCAGCCAGTTCAGCGCGACTGACAAATGCCGTGGCAGGCCAAAGCGGGAATGTCGTCGTGGTGGCGGTCAGCAGGGCTGCCAAACGACCCGGTCCAGCCGGAGCCAATGCCCCGCCATCTCGACGCTGCGGGCGGCATTGAACGAGATGTCGTCGCCGGTCTTGTAGAACCCAAGTTTGGTCAAAAGCCGCAGCGAGGCATCGTTGCCGGCCCAGACGCCCGCAACCAGATGGTCGCGCCCGGCTTGAAACGCAGCGTTAATCGCGAGGCGACAGGCCTCGGTCGCATAGCCTTGGCCCCAGATGTCGGGGCGGAACATGTAGCCCAGAACATCCTCCGTCACCGCGACGGTTCCGATCAGGTCGGCGTTGCGAAACGCGCCCCAGACAAAACCGCGCCCGGCATAGGGTTGCGACCGGATCAGGGTGAAATCGCGCTGCGGTGGCCATGGGTAAGACGCCAGTTGGCGCACCACGTCCCAATCCGAAACGATGCTGTGAAGGGCGTCGGTATCGGTGGCTTGGAGCGACCGGCAGGTGAGGCGCGGGCCTTTGGCCTCGACCGGCAGGGCGGCCACAAAGGCCTCGCGGGTCAGGGTCAGAGCGACATGCGGGCGGTCGATGCCGAGGGCCCGGCAGAATTTCAGGTCGCGCCCGGTCTCGGCGAAGCCCAGTTTGCGCAGGACATTGGCGGAGCGGGCGTTGCCTTCGAAATAGCCCGAGGCGATGTCGGTGGGGGAATCCAAGAAGTGGTCGGCCAAGGCGGCGCGGGCGGCCTCGGTCGCATAACCGCGACCGTGACTGGCTGGGGCGAACCAATAGCCCAAAGTACGGTTTTCGATGCCAACGATGCCAACCAGCCCCGTGTCATCTGCAACCGCATAGGTATGGCCCGGCACGGCATAGACCCGTTGGAATTGCTGGAAGTCTGCCGGAGCATAGGGATAGGGCACCACGGCGAGCCATCCCGCGACCTCAATGTCATTCAGGCAGGCGACAACCGCCGCCTCGTCACTGGGGGCGACCGGGCGCAGGGTCAGGCGTGGCGTGGCGAGTGTGGGCCGGGCCATCAATCCAGCTTGCAGATATAGGTCCAGGTCGGCACACGGGCGTTGCGCGCCACCGAAAAGCTTTCGGCATCGCCCAGATATTCAAAGCCGCAATTGGTCAGCACGCGGGCCGAGCCGGGATTGTCCTGAAACACCTGGGCAAAGATGGTGCGATTGCCCTGTGGATTGGCCGCAATCAGGGCGCGCACCGCTTCGGAGGCGATGCCAGTGTTCCAGAAGGCCGCTGCCACCCAAAAGCCGATTTCCGACTGACACGCCGCCTTCTGATTGCTTTCCATACGCTTGAGGCTGATCACCCCCAGCACCTCGGGCAAACCCGAGGCCAGTCCGTCGATGACCCAGACATCCTCATCCGGTTTGCCTGACAGGGCGCGCGCGACAAAAGCCTCGGCAGCGCCGGGCGGCAAGGGATGCGGTATCGACCGCGTCCCCTCGGCCACGCGCCTGTCGCCGGCATACATCGCAAACAGGCCGGCATCCGATTTGCGCACGGGACGCAGGATGAAACGCCCGGCAGCCATCTGACCCTTGGGCAAGGCAATCGTCTCTAGAATCATGGGCTCCCTCCTCGAAGCGCATGTCGGGCCTTGGCCCTGGACCATGGTAAAGTTGTCAAACATCGCCGGAACAGACACTGTCCCAAAAGTGTCAAGGGGACCGGCCTTGTCGCCGATCCCCCCGATACATCTGAATTGTAAAGGTTCGGCTTACTCGGCAGCGTCGGCGACGGGCAGAACCGAGATAAAGGTGCGGCCCTTGATGCCCTTCTTGAAGCTTACACGACCCACGACCGTCGAAAAGATCGTGTGATCGGTGCCCATGCCCACGCCAGTGCCGGGAAACCATGTCGTTCCACGCTGACGCACGATGATATTGCCCGGGATGGCGGCCTGACCACCATAGAGTTTTACACCCAGACGACGGCCTGCCGAGTCGCGGCCGTTGCGGGATGACCCGCCTGCTTTCTTGTGTGCCATGGGGGTTTACTCCGTCGCAACAGCGGCCTTGGCGGCGCGCTTGGGTTTGGCAGGGGCAGCCACCGGAGCCGGTGCCGCATCAGTATTATGGGCGGCACGCCTTGCATGGGCTGTACCGATTGCCGCCGTGACACCGGTCGCGTCGGCACCGCTGGCGAGCACTTCGGTCACGCGAACCAAGGTCAACTGCTGACGATGGCCCTTGGTGCGCTGCGAAGAATGCTTGCGGCGGCGCTTGACGAAATGGATGTCCTTGGCGCTTTTGATCTGGTCGATCACTTCGGCCTGAACCGCGGCGCCTGCCACAAGGGGGGCACCGATGGTAAGGGTTTCGCCGCCGACCATCAGGATTTCGTTGAACTGGATCTTGTCTCCAGCAATAGCGGCCAGCTTTTCAACGCGCAGAACGTCACCCGCCTGCACCTTGTATTGCTTGCCGCCGGTCTTGAGGACCGCATACATCGTCTTTCCTTTTCACTCGCTCCGCGTTCTTGGGCCCCTTTGGGTGTTTTGGGGTCGGACCCCGCCGGTGAACTGCGCGCCCGATCGGGCTATATCAATACAGGATCGCGGCAGACCTGACGATCTTCCGCGATGGCCGCTATGTACCGGAAGTCGCCGTCCTGTCAAGCAGCACCTTTTCAGCGTCGTGAGCCGGTTTGTCGAAGCGGGCCTGTTGACGCCACAATCGTCAGGGTTCACCGCCCCCTCTCGGCGATTACAGGCAAACGCCTGCCGGGCAACGGGCCAGGGCGCAGAAGGGGGACTTTTGGCCAGGCCATTGGCAAGCCCCGGGGCGGAATGACGACCAAAAATCCTCGCTTTGACCGACGCAACGCGCTTAATGGCGACGATGGGGTCGATACCATCGCACAAGCCGCATCGAAACGAAGATGCATTGTGTGAAACTGCTGGGGCAGCGCCTTATGGCGCGCGACTTCGATCATCTGATTGCGCAGTTCCAGCTTCGTGCGCCGTCATGACCGGCTTCACAACGCTCGTGGGATGGGTCTGTCCACCAGAAGCAACCGCTCGGTCGTCAGATGTCTTGCGCAACAAGGCCGCACTGCGCACCTCGACTTGACATCGGGACAGCACCTTGGGCCAGCACC
>JBAXXO010000107.1:0-10356 GCA_037127855.1 Alphaproteobacteria bacterium | reverse complement strand
GCGACACGCTCTAGTAATCACGCTGCAAAAAGATGCCGACGCCGGTCTGCTGGTCTGAATCGACCTCGGCCCTCAGCGTGATGTTCGGCGTGACATCCAGATTGAGCGATACCGCGCTTTTGCCCTGCCTGACCTCAACCTCGCTATAGATCTTTTCGCTCAGATACTTGCCGACCTTTACCGTCGTGTTGCCCTTTGCATCGGCGCTGACGTCCAGATTGTCCAGGCCCGCATTCTTGCGCAGCCGGTCCAGAATGCCGTTGCCACCGGTGCCCGCCAGCGTGGCCACAGCGCTGCCAAGTTGCAGGGCCTGAAATGCGGTCAGCGTCGCCAGACTGCGGTTGAACAACAGCCGCGCCAAAACCTCTTCCGATGGCAGCTCCGGGATCGAGGTAAAGGTGATCCTGGGTTCAGACGCATCGCCCTCGATCAAGACCGAGGCTGTGATATCGTCGCTTTTCACCGAGGCCATGATCCGCACATAGGGCACAAATGCGCCTTGCAACTGCAACAGCGCCTCGGTGATCTGCAACCTGCGACCCAGGATTTCCAGTCGCCCCCGGATCAGTTTGAACGACCCCGACGGCACCATCGCCGCCGTCGTGCCCCGCAGACTCAGATTGCCGCCCAATTCGGCATCCAGCCCTCTGCCGCGAATGAACACCTGTCTGGGCGCCGAGATTTGAAGGTTCAGCTCAAGCCGGCTGGAATTTTCGGCGGCTGACCGCGTCTGTTGCAACTGCCCGGCCCGGCGGCGCGTTTCCAGACTGGCGGCGGGCTCGTTGACATGGCGCAGGTTTTCCAGTGTCGCGTCGCCGCCAAATCCGGTCGAGGGGATGCGCAACTCGGTCCGGCCCAGTGTCAACCTGCCCTCCAGCATGGCCCCGGCCAATAGCGCGCCTCGCAGTGTCACCGCGCCTGAAATCTCAGTCGTATACAGGTCGGGGTCGCGCAAACCGAACGCGTTGAGACTGACGGCCAGATCGGCGGGCATGGGCGGGGTCAGGCCAACGGTGCCGTTGATGGTCAGATTGCCGCTGGTGGTGGCATTGCCCTCTGCCGTTATCCGCGCCTGCCCGTTGGCCAGTTGTGCGGTCCCGTTCACATCGCGCAGACCCACCCGAACGGCCGGGTCGGCGACGCGCCCGCCCGACAGGGTGACCGTTCCGCTGATCGCGTTCAGCCCGATCGGCCCGCGCATCCGCAGATCATATTTCAGCGGGCCGCTTAAACTGCGCGGGGCGACGACGATGTTGGCCAGACCCGCCGTCGCCGTTCCGGCAATCGCCAGATCCACCGTGCCCAGCGAATTGGCCATCGTGCCCTTGATCCGCGCATCAATTTGCCCCGGACCCTTGGCTGTCAGATCCAGTACATAGCCCCGCGCGGCCGTCTGCGTCGCTGTCCCCTCGACCACCAAGGGCCCTGGAAACTGTGGATACAGCAGCCCCAGATCCGCCAGCCGCGCCTGCAATTGCAAGCGCCGCTCTGCCCCCGTCACCCTGCCCGTCGTCGTGACCGAGATTTGCCCGTTGTTCAGATCAAGCTGCGTGATGCCGATGCCCTGCGGCGTCAAGTCCAGATCCGCCTTCAGCGTGCTTGCCCCCCGCAACAACGGATCCAGCATGTTTTGCCCCAGTTTCAGACCCTGCGCTTGGGCCTGAACGGTCAACCTGCCCATGTCAGCCGCGCCGGTAAACCGCAGATCGCCGGTGGCAGCCCCACGCAGGCCAAAGTTCAACGCAGTCAGATCGGTCAGCGCGACCCGCGCCGTCACATCGCTGGCCGCCATACCCACCTGCCCGGTCGCCGTCAGACGGCCCTTGGCAAAACTGACATCGGCCGCCTCTACTGCGGCCCCGCCGGCGTTCAAACGCAGCGCCAGATCGACACGCGACGCCCCACGCAACAGCCCGTCCAACTGGATTTGCCCTATGGCAAGGTCGGTTCCATCCGCCTGCAGCGTGATCAACCCCGCCGCCATCGGCCCGTTGAAACGCCCCTTGCCCCGCAGCGCCCCGCCATAGCCCGCCCCCAGAACCGCCAAGTCGGCCAGATCAAAATCCCCGGTCAGGTCAACCCCGTCCGAGGTCAGCATCCCCTCAGCCTTGGCGCTGAACCCCCGCGCCGTCAGGTCCAACCGCCGCAACCGCGTGCCGGTCTCGTCGCGCTTGACCGAGGCGGTGATGGCCGTGTCGCCCGCCATCAGCCCGTCCAGTTGCGCCAGCCCCACCTCCAGGTCGGTGCCGCGCAAACTGCCCTCCAGATCGGCCATGCCGGTCAGCGGGCTGCCATTGCCCGTCAGGTCAAACGCCAGCGCCCCTTTCAGCTTGCGTCCCGTCAGGTCGGCCAACCGCGTCAGATCGTCATATCGCCCGCGCGCCGTGCCGGTCAGCGCAAACCGCTCGGCAAAGCCGCCAATTGCCCCGGTTGTCGCCACCTCATACCCATCACCCGCCAGCGACAGGTCCGACACCTGCAACTTGCCTCCGGTCTGCCAGTTCAACACCGCCTGTCCTGTCAGCGCATCGCCCAAAGCCTTGGCCAGTGCGGGGTCCGCCAGCACCAGCCCCGTCGCGCCAAAGTCGATCCGCCCGTCAAAGCGAGCGCCAGCCGCATCGCTGATGATATGCCCTGATCCGGCCAGAACCGCATCCGCCGCAGTGAAGTTGGCATGGTCCAGCCCCTTAAGCGTGGCCTTGCCCTGCCAGACTTCGCCGGCAACCTGGCTGTAATTCAGCACCAGATCGGCATTCTGCAACCGCGTTTCCCCTTCGGTCGTCAAGGGCAGCACCACCGGCCCCTCGGGCAGCCCCACCCTGCCGGTCAATGAGAACGAGGTTGGCACCCCCCCGGCATCAAGGTTCAGCATGCCATCCAGTTGCAAAGCCTGCACCGCAAGATGCAACGCCGAAAGCTCGATTCGGCCATCGGCATAGCGTTTGCCCTTGGCCTCTAGCCGCACATCCGGTCCGAAAAACTCGGCATATTGTGGCAAGAACACCGGCGTCGGGTCGCCCGACAGTTGCGCCTCGAACCCACTGGCGTCGACAGTCTGAAAGGTGGTCACCTGACCGCCCAGCCGCAATACACCTTCGGTGCGCAGCGCAACCTCTGCCCTAAAATCGCTGATCGGCCCCGCGCCCTTGATC
Organism: Alphaproteobacteria bacterium; assembly: GCA_037127855.1. Lineage (GTDB taxonomy): Bacteria > Pseudomonadota > Alphaproteobacteria > Rhodobacterales > Rhodobacteraceae > Stagnihabitans. Next base: position 7,204 of record JBAXXO010000107.1, on the reverse strand, counting down.
GACACCTCGGCTGAGGGCGCGCCCGGCACCCCGAGCAGCGTGACCGCAATACCCCCCGGCCCCTCGCGCGCAATCAGGTCCAGCGACAGGGCGCCGCTGGCCGCGACATATTCAGCGCTCAGTCCGAACTCACCGCTGGGCCCCTGATCGTTGCGCTTCAGGCTCAGCGACGCCTTGCCCTCGCCCCCCGCCAATTGCGCGCTGGCGATCAGGGAACCCTCCAGCGCTTGCCCCAGCACGGTCGGCCCGAGCACGATATGCGGCGCGGCAATGGAGCGGATGTCGATTGCAACCGGCAGATTTGGCAGATTGAATCCCCGCGCCTCGGGTGAAGGCCGGGCCGGTTCGCGGTTGGGCATGCGCACAAGGTCAATCTCGGCGGCGCTGAATTGATCGATCACGATCCTGCCCGACAATAGGGCCGACCTGCTCCAGTCCAGCGTCACATCCTTGACCGTCAGCCAGATGCCCTCGTCATCGGCAATTGTCATCTGGGCCATGGTCGCCTGCGCCGACAAGGCACCAGCAAACCCGGTGATCCGTACCTCACGTCCGGCAGCCGACAGGTTGTCTTGCAGAAAGCGGGTCAGAAAATCCTTGTCCGACTCCTGGGCCTGCGCGGCAAAGGGCATCATCATCAGTGCCAGCAACCAAAGGATACGCATCAGAAGGCTTGCCCCAATCCGACATAAACCTGCATCCCGCTGCCCGAATGGACTGGCAAGGCGACATCCAACCGTACCGGTCCCACGCTGGTGGCATAGCGCACGCCCAGTCCCGCACCGGCATGCCAATCGCTGCTCTCCCCGCGTTGTCCGACCAGCCCTATGTCGAAAAAGCCGACGAGACCGACTGTCTGCGTCACTTTGACCCGCGCTTCCAGCGAGCCGGCCAGAAAATCGTTGCCGCCGGTTGGGATATCGACCCCATCTTCAGTCACGGTCACACCCAGCGACTGATAGACCTGCCCGCGCACCGTACCGCCGCCGCCCGAATAGAACAGATCGTTGCGCGGTGTGCTCAGAATGTCCGCGCCAAGGATCGCACCGCCCTGCAACCGTGCCGCCATCACCACCCGGTTGTCCCCCAGACCTTTGTAGACACGACCGTCAAAGCTTAACCTTACGCCGTTATCGGTTTCGGTCAGGCCATAAAACGGCTTGGCCTCGCCATCCAGATAGAACAGTTCTGTGGCATCGGTCTTGCTGTCGCGGCGGTCCCATGTGAACCTGATCGGCAGTTCCAGCGCCTGATAGGAATAGTGACCCGCCGCATCCGTCCCGTCGGTCGCCGCAAAGCCCAGCGCCGCCCGCGATGTCAGACTGTCGCTGAAATACTGCGTGAACCCGGCGGACATGTTGAAGATGCGGGCCGTGGTATCTACTTCGTTGACCTGCGAAATGCTGATGTCCAGATTCAGTTCGGTATCTGGAAACGGTGTCGCGGGCCGGTCCAGCGTCACATCCAGCGTGTAATCCGATCCGCCGGTTTGGGCGGCGATCCCGGCCACCTCGCCGGTGATTTCCAGCCTTTCCCCACCGCCCAACAAATTGCGATGCAGCCATGACCCCGTCACCTTGGCCCCATCCGCCGAGGCGACCTCGGCCCCAAAGGTAAAGCGGCGCAAGGGCGCCTCGACCAGTTCGGCCGTGATGCCCAGCAGATCGGGGGCGGTGATCGTGTCATCCTCGACCAGCGTCACCGACGAAAACACGCCAGAGCGCCGCAGCCTCTGGGCGCTGCGGTCCTTGGCGGCAGACTCAAACTGCGCGCCTTCGGACAGGCCGGCAATCGCCCGCGCCCGCGCCGCCGACATACGTTCCGTCCCCTGCACCGTCAGCGCTCCAAAGCGCAGCCGCGGTCCTTTTTCGATGTCTATCAAGGCATTCAGGGTCGAATCCGCATGGTTCGCCACCAGATCCTTGCCCGCCACTTTGGCCTTGGCATATCCCTCGGCCCGCCACCCTTCCAATCCCATCCGCACGGCCTGCTGCACTTGCCCGCTTTCGGCAACCTTGCCCGTGGCAAAGCCCGGCGGCAGCACCGTCTTGCCGGTCAATGGCGTGACCGAGGCGGTGCCAAAGGTGAAAGTCGGCCCCGGATCGACCGTGACGACGATCCTGTTTATGTCCACGGGCGCGTCCAGCGGGGCGATATCGGCGGCCTCGCGCCCGTCGATCAGCACATGGATCACCGGGCTGTAATGCCCCTTGCCGTACAGAACTCCGATCAGCTTGGCATATTCGGCGCGGGCATCGGTGAACAAGTCCAGCACCCCGGTCCCCTGGACCTGCTGATCCGCCAACAGCCCCGAGGCCGCTTGCAGATCGCTCTCCATCGCCTTGTCGCCGCCCGCCACCTGGAAATCCAGCTGATCCAGCGCCTGCCCGCTTGCGCCGGTCAGACATAGCAGCAAGGTGGCTGCGGAAACGAGCCTGAATCGGGGTGCGCGGGCCATGACATTCCGTTCGTCGGGTTGCACGACTATCCCTCACAGACGGGCAAAGGGCAATGTCGTGCGGCTGAATTCGGCGGAATTGCGAAGGTGCTGGAAATCGCCGCTGCAACGTGGAACTGTCCCGCCAAACGTTGCCGCACAGGACCGACCATGACCTATCACCCCGCCGACACCCGCTATGACAGCATGATCTACAACCGTCTTGGCCGGTCGGGCCTGAAACTGCCTGCCATCTCGCTGGGCCTTTGGCACAATTTCGGCGATGATATACCGCATCAGACCAAGCAGGCGATCTGCCGCACCGCCTTGGATGCCGGCATCACCCATTTTGACATCGCCAACAATTACGGCCCGCCCCCCGGCGCGGCCGAGGTCGCCTTTGGTGAGATTCTGCGCCATGATTTCCGCGATCTGCGGGACGAACTGATCATCTCGTCCAAGGCCGGCTATCACATGTGGAACGGCCCTTACGGCGAATGGGGCAGCCGCAAGTACCTCGTCGCCAGTTGTGACCAAAGCCTGAAGCGCACCGGGCTGGACTATTTCGACATCTTCTATTCGCACCGCTTCGACCCCGACACCCCGCTGGAAGAGACGATGGGCGCCCTTGACTACATCGTCCGCTCGGGTCGGGCGCTGTATGCCGGTGTCACGACCTACAATTCCGAACAGACCCGCCGCGCGGCTGCAATCCTGCACGATCTTGGCACCCCCATGGTCATACACCAACCCAGCTATAACATATTCGAACGCTGGGTCGAACGCGACGGGCTGAAGGATACTCTGCGCGACCTTGGCATCGGCTCGATCGCCTTTCTGCCACTGGCACAGGGCGTTCTGACCAACAAATACCTGCTGGGCATTCCGCAGGGCAGCCGGGCGTCGCAGGGCAAAAGCCTGAACCCCGCCGTCATCTCTGACGCGACCATCGCCAAAGTCCGCGCCCTGAACCAGATGGCCGAGGCGCGTGGCCAGACCCTTGCGCAGATGGCGATTGCCTGGGTATTGCGCGGCGGCGGCATCACCTCGGCACTGATCGGGGCGTCCAGACCGGAACAGGTCACCGATTGCGTCGGGGCGCTGAAAAACCCCGACTTCACCGAGGCTGAACTGGCGCAGATCGAACAGATCAGCGCCTAGAAACAGGGGGGGCAGCGCAGATGGCGATGGCAGCAGAAATAGACCGCATTTACGGGCCTATGACCGCTGTCCATCGGCGGGAATACTGCGGTGTCTGCGCCAAGCGCTGGTGACACTCAGGCCACCAATTTTCGGTCAGGCCCGACGGCTGGTGGTCACGTAATTGCACGACAGATCGCGCGACGACAGGCTCCAATGCCATGACACCGGGTTGAACACCATGCCCTTGCGGTCCACCGGTGTCATCCCGGCCCGGTTGATCAGCGCGTACAACTCTTCAGGTGTGATGAACTTGGCCCAATCATGCGTGCCCTTGGGCAGCCAGCGCATCACCCATTCCGCCCCGATGATCGCCATCATAAAGCTTTTGGTGTTCCGGTTCAGGGTGGAGCAGATCATGATCCCGTTGGGGTTCAGCAGGTCATGACAGGCCGTCAGATAGGCCAATGGGTCACTGACATGCTCGACCACCTCCATGTTCAGGACAACATCGAACCTTTCCCCTGCGGCGGCCATGGCCTCTGCCGTGGTGTGGCGATAGTCAATGGTCAACCCCTGCGCCGCCGCATGCACCTGCGCCACAGGAATGTTGCGCGCCGCCGCATCCGCACCCACCACTGATGCCCCCAACCGCGCCATCGGTTCGGACAACAAGCCACCGCCACAACCGATATCCAGAATCCTCAACCCGCCAAAGGGCAGCGGCCCGCGCAGGTCACGGCTGTACTCGGCGGCGATCTGCTCGGTGATATAGCCCAGACGCACCGGATTCATCAGATGCAGCGGGCGGAACTTGCCGTTGGGGTTCCACCATTCGGCGGCCATCGCCTCGAACTTGGCAACTTCGGCGGCATCGATTGTGGTTTGCATGGCGTTTTATCCTCAGATTTCAGTGTCCGTCTGCTTTTCTCGGGATATATAGGGCGAATGGATCACAGATCAGGCCCAAAACGCGCGTCCGATTATCTTTACCCGCCGGTCGAGCCGTTCGACCAGCGCATGATGGATGTGGGCCACGGTCACCGCATCTATGTCGAACAATGTGGCAACCCGCAAGGCGTGCCCGTTCTGGTGCTGCATGGCGGCCCGGGCGGCGGTTGCAGCCCTGCGATGCGCCGCTATTTCGACCCGGCCGTATTTCGCGTCGTATTGTCGGACCAGCGCGGCTGTGGCCGCTCGCGCCCGCATGCCACGGTCGACCACAACACCACATGGGATCTCGTCGCCGATATCGAGGCGATCCGCACCGCGCTGGGCATTGACCGGTTCATCCTGTTCGGCGGGTCCTGGGGGGCGACCCTGGCGCTGATCTATGCCATCAGCCACCCCGACCGCGTGCGCCAACTGGTCTTGCGCGGTGTTTTCCTGATGACGCGCAGCGAATTAGACTGGTTTTACAGCGGCGGGGCAGGTGCCTTCTTTCCCGACCTGTGGCAGCAGTTTCTCGCCCCGATCCCGCTGGCCGAGCGTGGCGACCTGATCACCGCTTATCACAAGCGCCTGTTTTCGGGCGATCTTGCGATCGAGGGGCGCTTTGGCCGCATCTGGGCCAACTGGGAAAACGCACTCGCCTCGGTGTCCAGCGACGGCTATGGGGGCGAGGCACCGTCCGACTATTCCCGCGCCTTCGCCCGGCTGGAGAATCACTATTTCATCCATGGCGGATTTCTCGAAACCGACGGCTGGATCCTGCAAAATCGCGCCCGCATCGCCCATTTGCCGGCCACGATCATCCAAGGCCGGCTGGACATGATCTGCCCGCCGATTTCGGCCTGGACACTGGCGCAGGGCTGGCCCGGTGCCACCTTGCGATTGATTCCGCTTGCCGGCCACGCGCTGTCCGAACCCGGCATTTCCGAGGCGCTTGTGGCCACGATGGATACGCTGCGCGGCTAGAGCGAATGTCGCAACGAACGATGGCGGAACCGGTTACTATGGCCTGGGAACTGAGTTTCCCCCCAAACCATACTGCATTTTTCGCAGAGCAGGGCGCAAATCTTTTGCTGCACTACGACATTGCGACCGGGTCCAAGTTGGGTGCCGCAGGATCAAGCAGCGATGGGTCACGCCGCAAAGCCTGCAAGTCTGGTGATGAGCCAGAACATCGACGCTGTGCCGATTGCATAGGCCGTCATGGTCCGCAATGCTGGAAGTGGCTGGCGGACCGCGGCATGAAAGACACGAATGATCAAAAGCACCGCCGCAATGAAAATCAACTGACCCGCCTCGACACCAAGGTTGAAGGTCACCAGGGCCACGGGGATGTCAGTACTTGGCAGGCCGGTTTCCATCAGAGCCCCGGCAAATCCGAACCCGTGTAGAAGACCAAAGGCGAAAGCGACCAGCCAAGGAAACCGCTCGGACAGCCGCACCTGTCCCGGCTGAGATTTCACCAGTTCCACCGCAAGAAACACGATGCTCAAGGCAATCGCCGCCTCGACCGGTGCTTGCGGCAGGCTGAACAGGCCCAGCGTCGCCCCTGCCAGCGTCAGACTGTGGGCAAGCGTAAAGGCGGTGATCGTTTTCAGAAGCATCCAGCGATCCCGGATCAACAGGATCAGCGCAAAGACGAACAGCAGATGGTCATAGCCTGACAGGATGTGATCGACGCCCAGCCGGAAATAGGTGCCCGCGACTTGCCAGAAGCCCTGCGATCCCTTGACCGTGAACGCCGGGGCATCCGGCGTGACCCGGGCGACCTCGACCGTGCCATCGGCATAGGCGATCCGTGCCAGCACATCGGTCATCGTCGCTTGCAGCCCGTCGATGGTGATGCTCTGATCCTTCAGCCCGGGGGCACAGACCACTTTCCAGCGTTCGGTATAGGCCGCTTCCTCGATGGCCCGTTGCGGCTCGCCCTGCGTCAGACACGAGGCCGGCAAACGGGCATAGATGCCAAGACGCTGATCACCCAGCGCGGGCACTTTCCACAGCACCGAATAGGCGTCGGGGCCGGTTTCCTGCATGGACAGATAGGCCGGGCGCATTTCATGGGCATTGCCCTGCAAAGGCATCCAGCAAAGGCACACAAGCAGCAGAATCCGGATCATGGTGTTGCGGCCTTTGGGACTTCGATGGTGATCGTGTATTTCGACAACAGCGCATCCAACTGCGCCTTTGACCGGCGCAGCCGCGCGTCATTCGACCAATCACGCAGCACCGCGCCCCGCACCTCGGCCATGCGCTCGGTCGTCATCGACCCCGCCCCCTACGACTGGGAAGGCGACGCGCCGCTGCGTCGGCCCATGAAGGACACCATCATCTACGAGATGCATCTGGCCGGCTTCACCCGCGGGCCGGGGGCGGGCGTGGCACGGCCCGGCACCTTCCGCGCGGTGATCGACAAGATCCCCTACCTGCAATCGCTGGGCATCACGGCGGTGGAACTGCTCCCTGTCTTCCAGTTCGACGACCGCACCAGGTGGGACCATGACGGGCGTCGCCTGACGAATTACTGGGGCTATTCGACGATGGCCTATTTCGCCCCGCACCCGGGCTATTGCGAGGCGCCGGGCGAGGCCGCGCATCTCGACGAGTTCCGCGACATGGTGAAGGCGCTGCACCGCGCCGGGATCGAGGTGATCCTCGACGTGGTCTTCAACCACA
>JBAXXO010000106.1:0-10358 GCA_037127855.1 Alphaproteobacteria bacterium | reverse complement strand
CAACTACTTCATCGCCGCAGGTTACAAACCCGATTGGGCGTGACACGCTCTAGGCAGCAGCCTTTGCAGGACTGAAGTCGTTGGCGAAGGTGCAAGTCCAAGCCGCCCCTAGTCCAGCGCGGGCCATGCCACCGCCAGCGAAGAACTCGTAGAAGGTGAGATCATTCTGGGTCATGGCTATCCTCAGGCGCTTGTGCTCGAAATCCTACCTCATCTGTCCGGACAATCAAGCGATACGGGGCGGCGGTGCCGGGGGTCGCTAAGTTTTGAATTACATTTTCGTTGCGGGGGGATAGCGTAATCATACCAGAAAAGTGCCTGCGCAGCGCACCAAACCGCCACAGCGGGCAATATGCGGCAAACTAAGAACGATTCCTTACGTGCACCGGGTGGTGCTTTGCATGGGCGTCGAATCCTCGCCGCCTCACACCAGCACGATGTCATCCACCATCCCGGCCAGCGACGACACCTTGACCAGGGTCAACTCGTCCGCGCCAAAGTCGAACACCAGATTGCCACCGCGCAGCTTGGCAAATTCTGCCAGCACCTCGGCCTCGGATAGGGCCCGCCCGTCCCACAGGTCCGAGTTCAGACTGACGACATCCACCGTCTTGTTGAAATCCACGATCCGGTCCCGACCATCGCCCGCCGCAAAGACAAAGCCATCGGCCCCGTTGCCGCCCGTCATCCGGTCATTGCCCGCGCCGCCGATCAGAATGTCAAGGCCCGCACCACCCTTCAGCACATTGCCCTGAACGTTGCCATAAATCGTGTCCGCGCCACGCCCGCCCGTTGCATTCTCGATCTTGCAGCCGATCGCGATCGACAGATTGCCCTTGAACCCGCCGACATCCGAGAAACTGCCCGCATTCAGGTCAATCGTCTGCTTGCCGCGAAATCCCGACAGATCCAGCGTATCCCGGCCAGCCCCATCCCAGATGCACAGCAATGGGTCTTTGTTGACCGTGAAATCATAAGCACCGCCAACCGTCGCATGAAAGCCATAGGTGTCATCGTTCGCCCGCGTGGTGCCGTTGATGCCATACAACTCCTGCAGCGCATAGATGTCGAACATCATCAGCGTATCGGCATAGCTGCCCGGTGCCATTGGCTGGGTGTCGGTCGCGTCGAAATAGCTCATCACAGAGTATTGCCCGCTGTCCTGCACGAACTGCGCCGAATTCTGATAGGTGATGATGACGCCCGGCGCAGCATTGTAATCGCCCGGATGCGACAGGCCCAGCGCGTGCCCCAATTCATGCAGAACCACGAAATAGTCGTAGCTGCCAAAAGGCAGATTGCTTTGGCTGACCGAATCATTGTTGATCCACAAATCGCCATCAATACTGCCAGCCGACTTGTCGCCAGCAATCCCTCTGTAGCCGGGAAAATAGGCATAGGCCCCCGCACCGTCGCTCGTCGAGTCATAGGCCCCAACCAGAATCGTGGCGTTGTTGGTCGTACCGCCCGCATTGACTTGGGTGAAATTTATATTGGCAACCTGCGCAAAGTTTGCCAGCGCCGTCTGCATCGCCGCCGTCTGCGCCGCCGTCACCTGAATGAACGGGGTCGGCGAGCCCTCCGCATCATACGCAGGCCCCGAGGCCCGCACCCCCCATGTCAGCGTGATGCCGGTACCCGGCGTCGCAGCCCATGACGTCCCCTCGCCATACAGAACAGCCGCCGCCATGTCGACGCTGAAACTCGGCAGCGCCCCTTCCGTCACCGTCAGCCCATACCGCCCATAGCTGTAGTTTCGCCCGGTCAACGCCTCGACCTCGATGAAATAGGTGCCACTGGTGTTGGCCGTATAGGTCAGGCTGGCCGACAGGCCGGGCCCTCCATCGTCATCCGCCGCCAGCATCGCACCCTTTGGTCCATGCAGCGTGATCAAGGGGTCCGACAGCCCGGAATTCGCCGCACCGATGCCAAGGGCGGCGAAATTGTACTGCACCCCCGCCTGCAGGATGACCGCAATCCAATCCGTCTCACCCTCGGCATTGGTGCCGTAAAAGTCATCACCCACCGCCATCCGATAGGCGGTCGAGACCCCGCCAGCCGCATCATCACCCTCAAATAGCACGGCCATCGGCATCTCCCTTGTTCCAAGACCAATGCCCCGCATAAGGGCGGAGGGTGGATCACCCAATAGCATCCAGATTACACTACAATGCCTCTACCCACCACAAAAAACATGCCAGCCTTGCGCGCACTGCATGGCGAAAATGGATGCGGTCCACCCCCAAGACCGCAACAAGGCCGCGCAAAACGCAAACGGGCGGGCCAAACCTGCCCGCCCGTCACAGATGCCGCTTGCCTGCCGCGATCACAGATCGTCGTCATCCTCATCCAGATTGGGCAGGTTGAAAAAGCTTTCCGCATCCGAAAAATCGGCCGGCTTGTTCTCGCGGGCCTTTTCCTGCCGCGCGTCGCGCGAAAAGGCCTCGAGTCCCGACGGCATCTTGGGCGCGTCCGTCATGGCCAGCGACTGCGCGGTCGACACCAGCTTGCGCCGCTCGTCATCCGACATCACCGTCCCCTCGGCGGCCTTCTTGCGCGCCGCAGCCTGCACGACCATGTCCAACTCGCTTTGCTTGCAAAGACCCAATGCCACCGGATCGATCGGCGTGATCTGCCCGATATTCCAATGCGTCCGCCCGCGGATCGACTGGATGGTCGGCTTGGTCGTGCCCACCAACTTGCCCACCACCCCATCGCTCAATTCCGGATGGAACTTGACCAGCCATAATATCGCCGCCGGGCGGTCCTGCCGCTTGGACAGCGGCGTATATCGCGGCCCCCGCCGCTTTTCCTCACCAACCGCGCTGGCGATGAACTTCAGCTTCATCGTGTACAGCGGGTCAGCCTGCCCGCGTTCGATCTCGATCATGTCCAACTGGTTGTTGGCCACCGGATCAAAGCCCTTGACCCCCGTTGCCACATCACCGTCCGCGATGCCCTGCACTTCCAGTTCATGCAATCCGCAAAACTCGGCGATCTGCCGAAAGCTCAGCGTGGTGTTGTCCACCAGCCAGACGGCGGTGGCCTTGGACATCAGCGGCTTGTTCATGGCATCACTCCTTTACAATTCTCTCGCGGGCCGGGAAAACGGCTGCGACCCTGGGCCGCGATCTTCTCGTTTTCAGGGGAAGTCTGGCGCTCTATAGTGGTGTTTGCCAGCAAGGGAAAGTGAAAATGCGCCTTCTGTCCTTGGTCTTTGTGTGCCTATTCACCGCTTTTGCCGCCACCGCCGAATCTGGCAGCCAATCTGCTGGCACCGGCGGGAACCGGGCCGGCACCTTTGATTACTATGTCATGTCGCTCAGTTGGTCGCCCAACTGGTGCGCCACGACCGGCGATGCAAGGCGCGATCCGCAATGCGATGCCGGGCTGGGGCTGACCTTTGTGCTGCACGGGCTGTGGCCGCAATTTGAACAGGGCTACCCGGCCAATTGCGCCACCACAAACCGCGATCCCTCGCGCGACGACACGGCCCGCATGGCCGATGTCATGGGCGGGGCCGGCCTTGCCTTTTACCAGTGGAAAAAGCACGGTCGCTGTTCGGGCCTGACCGCCCGCGCCTATTTCGCGACCCTGCGCCGCGCCTATGCCTCCGTCGTGATCCCGCCGGTTTTTGCCCACATCACCACCGACATCACCGCCCCCGCCCATATCATCGAGGACGCCTTTATCGAGGCGAACCCCGCCCTCCGGCGCGACCAGATCACCGTCACCTGCAACCAAAACCTCATTCAAGAGGTGCGGATATGCCTGACCAAGGACTTGACCCCCCGCACCTGCGGACCCGACGTGATCCGCGATTGCACCCTGCCGCGCGCCGAACTGGACGCAGTGCGCTGAACCGTATCCCAGCCAGTCCCAGCGACGGGCCTCTCTCAGCGCCCCGGTGATTGCCGATGCCGATGGCCCCGCCCGAGTGGCGGCGCAAAACCGTCGCCAAAAAACCGCAGCCAAAACTGACCAAGCCGCATTTTTCCCCTTCAAAACCGCAAGGACTGTGCAATAAAGCGCCGTCAGCCCAGCGCAGGCATAACCAGGCCCCACGGGCCGCATCGTCAGGGAACCGCGTAATGATTCAAGAATTCAAGGAATTCCTCTCCAAAGGCAACGTGATGGACCTCGCTGTCGGCATCATCATCGGTGCGGCCTTCACAGCCATTGTCAACAGCCTCGTCTCCGATCTGATCAACCCGCTCATCGGGCTGATTCTCGGCGGTGTCGATTTCTCCGGCCTTTATGTCGTGCTTAAAGGCACGGTGCCAGAAGGTGCCAGCCTTGCCGCCGCACGCGAGGCTGGGGCCGCCGTATTTGCCTATGGCGCGTTCATCACTGCCATCATCAACTTCCTGATCATTGGCTGGGTGGTTTTCATGCTGGTCAAGGCCATGAACAATATGATGCCCAAGAAAGCCCCGCCACCCGCAGGGCCCAGCGAGTTGGACGTGCTGAAAGACATCCTCGTCGCCGTGAAAAGGTAAGACGATCAGACCCAAACGGCCCGCCGACCACACGGCGGGCCGCCCCCCCTTGGCCATTGCCCCCAATGCACCCGACATGGCCTGCATTCGCCGAAAAACCGGCAATAGCTTCGGTCTGCCCCGGCCCGCCAGCAGCACCAACCGAAACGCCACCATGGCCAGCCCAAACGCCCAATCCAGGCACAATGGCCCGGCCTTTGCACGCTGCGATCCTTGGCCCTTTCATTTTGGCCCAAATATTCATCTTCGGGCCTCAACCTGTCCGAAAGTCTTGGAATTCAATCAACCAGATTTTCTTAACTACATGATAAAATTAAACAATCCTGACCTCCCACGCGTGGCAGCCCAAAGCGAACAGGGCGGCCCACGGACCGCCCGCTTTTGACCTGTTATGCCGTGCGGCCCCGCTTACAACGCCAGCGCGTCCGCGGCCGCGATGACCGGCAAGCCCAAGGCCGCCCCAACCGCCGCATAGGTCAGCTTGCCCTGATGGGTGTTCAACCCGGCCAGCAGATGGTGGTCCTCGGCGCAGGCCCGCTTCCATCCCTTGTCGGCCAAGGCCAGCACAAAGGGCATCGTCGCGTTCCCCAACGCCAGGGTCGAGGTGCGCGCCACCGCGCCGGGCATGTTGGCCACACAATAATGCATGATCCCGTCCACCTGATAGATCGGGTCGTGATGGGTGGTCGCATGGCTGGTCTCAAAACACCCGCCCTGATCGATTGCCACGTCCACCAGCGCCGCACCGGGCTTCAACTCGCGCAACTGGGCCCGGCTGATCAGCTTTGGCGCCGCAGCACCGGGCACCAGAACGGCCCCGATGATCAGATCGGCCTGACGCGCCAGTTCGATCGTGGTCGCCGCATCCGAATAGGCCGCCTTGAAGGTGCCGCCAAACACATCATCCAGATAGCGCAGCCGGCTGATGCTGCGGTCCAGCACGGTCACGTCCGCCCCCATCCCGGCCGCGATCTTGGCCGCATGGGTCCCGACAACCCCGCCCCCGATCACCAGCACCTTACCCGGCAACACCCCCGGCACGCCGCCCAGCAAAACCCCGCGCCCGCCATTCGCCTTTTGCAGCGTCCATGCCCCGACCTGTGGTGCCAACCGCCCCGCAACTTCGGACATCGGCGCCAGCAGCGGCAATCCGCCCCGGTCATCCGTCACCGTTTCATAGGCAATCGCCGTGACGCCGCTGGCCAGCAAATCCGCCGTCTGCGCAGGATCGGGTGCCAGATGCAGATAGGTGAACAACACCTGCCCCGCCCGCAGTCGAGCACGCTCGACGGGTTGTGGCTCCTTGACCTTGACGATCATCTCGGCCCAGGCAAAGACCTCTTGCGCCGTCGCAACCATCGTGGCCCCGGCCGAGGTATAATCTGCGTCCGCAAATCCCGCACCTTGCCCAGCCATGGCTTCCACCATCACCTGATGACCCCGGCCCACGGCTTCACGCACGGCATTGGGCGTCATCCCGACACGAAATTCCTGCGGCTTGATCTCTTTTGGGCAACCGATCTTCATATCCGTCTCCTGCGTTGGGTGTGCAACTTTGGAACAGTATCGCGCCTGATGGGTGGCAAAGCTTTGAAACCTGCGTGACCTTCGGGCGATTCCATGGCAGAATCTTGCGTGAAACCGTGATCGGATCGCAGAAATCACCATGACCTTGGAACTCGACGCAACCGACCGCCGCATTCTGACTGTCTTGCAAAAGGATGCCCGCATCACCAATGCCGAGCTTTCCCAGATTGCGAACATCTCGCCCTCGGCCTGCCACCGCCGCGTGCAACGGCTGGAACAGGATGGTTTCATCGCGGCTTATGTCGCCTTGCTGAATGTGCGCAAGATGGGGCGTCCGACCGTCGTCTATGTCGAAATCACCCTGCAATCCCAGGCCGAAGACCTGCTGGACGCCTTTGAACGCGAAGTCGCCAAGGTGCCCGACATCCTCGAATGTCACCTGATGGCGGGCGCCGCCGACTACCTGATCAAGATCATGGCCGAGGATACCGAGGATTTCGCCCGCATCCACCGACGCTACCTCGCCCGCCTGCCCGGCGTGCGGCAGATGCAAAGCTCTTTCTCGCTGCGCACCGTCGTCCAAACCACAGCGCTGACCGTCTAGGGCAACACGACAGACCCATCAGGTCTGCGCCGCTGTCGCACCAAAAACAGGCAAGCGGTTCCATCGCTTGCCTGTTTTTGAAATGGATGCCAGATTTCCGGGCCCAGCCTCTTTCGCCATCCCCCTATCGCTGTGATAGAGTTGCGGCGTGGCGGTTTTGTCATGGGTCGGTCAAAGGGGAAGATATTGCCCGAACGCACAGAAAGCGACAGCCGCAAACTGCTGCGCCGTTTGCGTGACCTGCTGGCAATTCCGGCGCGGGGTCAGGACAGGCTGGACCGCATCACCCGGCTGATCGCCGACAGCATGCAGACCGAGGTCTGCTCGATCTATCTGTTCCGCGACGCCGAATCCCTCGAGCTCTGCGCCACCGAAGGGTTGAACAAAGACGCCGTTCACAAAACCCGCATGAAACTGGGCGAAGGGCTGGTGGGCCGCGTCGCCCGCACCCTGACGCCCGTGAACACCGCAGACGCCCCCGCCGAAAAGGGCTTTCGCTTCATGCCCGAAACGGGGGAAGAGATTTACTCCTCCTTCCTTGGCGTGCCCATCCAGCGCGTGGGCGAGAAACTGGGCGTTCTGGTCGTGCAATCCAAACTCGCCCGCGCCTATAGCGAGGAAGAGATGGACGCCATCGAAGTCGTCGCCATGGTGCTGGCCGAGATGACCGAACTGGGTGCCTTTGCGGGTGAGGCGGGTGGCGTGGGATCGCTGCACAAGCTGCCCGTCATGTTTCGCGGCGATTCAGGTCAGGAAGGCGCCGCCGAGGGTCGCGTCTGGCTGCATGAACCGCGTGTCGTGGTGACCAATCCGGTGGCCGATGACCCCCTGACCGAGATTGACCGCATCCGTGCGGCTGTCGGTGAATTGCGGGTGTCTGTCGATGATCTGCTGGCGGCCGAAAGCCTTGACAAGGATCAAAAGGCCGTGCTCGAGGCCTACCGCATGTTCGCCCATTCACGCGGCTGGCTGCGCCGGATGGAGGAGGATATTCACCGTGGCCTATCTGCCGAGGCGGCGGTTGAAAAGGAACAGTCGGCGACAAGGTCGCGGCTTGAACAGGTGCCGGACGCCTATCTGCGCGAACGTCTGCAGGATCTCGACGATCTGTCCAACCGCCTGTTGCGGATTCTGACCGGGCAGGGCGCCGATACCGGGGCCGAGATGCCGGAAAACCCGGTGCTGGTGGCGCGCAATATCGGGCCCGGCGAATTGCTGGAATATGGCCGCAAGCTCAGGGGCGTCGTGCTGGAAGAAGGCTCGGTCGGCTCGCATGCGGCCGTCGTGGCGCGTGCGCTGGCCATTCCGCTGGTGATTCATGCCAGGGGGATCACCGGAGACGCGCTGAACGGCGATGCCATTCTGGTCGACGGCGATCAGGGCATCGTCCATCTGCGTCCCGATGACGCCGTGGCGCGGGGGTTTGGCGACAAGATCGCCATGCAGGCCGAGGCGCAGAAACGCTATAGCGGCCTGCGCGACCTGCCCGCAACCACGCTGGACGGGGTGACGGTCGATTTGTACATGAATGCCGGGCTGATGGCGGATCTGCCGTCGCTCGCCGGATCGGGGGCCTTGGGTGTGGGGCTTTTCCGGACCGAGTTGCAGTTCCTGATCCGCAACAAGATGCCGCAACGCGCAGAACTGGCCAGCCTTTACGCCCGCGTCATGGATGCCGCCAAGGGCCGCCCCGTGGCGTTTCGGACGCTGGATATCGGCTCCGACAAGGTGCTGCCCTACATGAAACCCAACGACGAGCCGAACCCCGCCATGGGCTGGCGCGCGATCCGTGTCGGCTTGGACAAACCGGGCGTGCTGCGGATGCAGTTGCAAGCCCTGCTGCGGGCGGCAAATGGCCGTGCCTTGCAGGTCATGTTCCCCTTCATCGCAGAATTTGGCGAATTTCAGTCCGCCCGCGCCCATGTCCTGCGCGAAGTTCACCGCGAGCGCAGTCTGGGCCACGCGGTCCCGGCCCATCTGGAAATCGGCGCGATGCTCGAAACGCCCAGCCTGGCCTATGCGCCGGATGCGTTCTTTGAACTGGCCGACTTCATCTCGATCGGCGGCAACGACCTTAAGCAATTCTTCTTCGCCGCCGACCGCGAGAATGAGCGCGTGCGCAAACGTTACGATGTCCTGAACCTGTCTTTCCTCGCCTTTCTGGAACATGTGATCGCCAGATGTGCCCCGCATGGCACCAAGGTCAGTTTCTGTGGCGAAGACGCCGGTCGCCCGGTCGAGGCGGTGGTCTTTGCCGCCCTGGGCCTGCGCAATCTGTCGATGCGCCCGGCCTCTGTCGGCCCGGTCAAGGCGCTGCTGCGCGCGGTCAATCTGGCCGAGGCGCGCGCGGTGATCGCTCAGGCCCGCGCCAGTGGCGCGGAATCGGCCCGCCCGGCCCTGATGGCATGGCTGGCCAGTCTGCCCCTCTGACGCTAGGGCGCGGGCGCTCGTCGCAAATCCACCGAACCAGCACAACACTGGTACCGCGTTCAGGGCAAGAATCTTGCCGCCGCAAGGCCAGGCGGACCAGTGGCATGATGCCGCCCCATTGAGTTTGCCCCAAGGGCGTCTTACACCTTACCCATAGCCCAAGGGACCGTCGCCATGCGCATCCACCAAGACCTCGCGGACACCATCGGCAACACGCCGCTGTTGAAACTGAAACGGGCGTCCGAAATGTCGGGCTGCACGATCCTTGGCAAATGCGAGTTCCTGAACCCCGGCCAGTCGGTCAAGGATCGGGCGGCCCTGTACATCATCAAGGATGCAGTGGCCAAAGGTCTGCTGAAACCGGGTGGCACGATCGTCGAGGGGACGGCAGGCAATACCGGAATCGGTCTGGCGCTGGTGGGGGCGAGCATGGGGTTTCGCACGGTGATCGTGATCCCTGAAACCCAAAGCCAGGAAAAGAAAGACATGATCCGGCTGGCGGGGGCCGAATTGGTGCAGGTGCCCGCAGCACCCTACAAGAACCCCAACAACTATGTGCGCTATTCGGGCCGCCTGGCCGAGGCTTTGGCGCGGACCGAACCCAACGGGGCGATCTGGGCCAATCAGTTTGACAATCTGGCCAACCGGCAGGCCCATATCGAAACCACCGGGCCCGAGATCTGGGACCAGACCGGCGGGCGCGTTGACGGGTTCATCTGCGCCGTAGGCTCGGGCGGCACCTTGGCAGGCGTCGGCATGGCGCTGCAACCCAAAGGGGTCAAGATCGGTCTGGCCGACCCCGAGGGCGCGGCACTGTATTCGTTCTACACCACCGGCAAATTCGACAGCCCCGGCACTTCGATCACCGAAGGCATCGGCCAAGGCCGGATCACCGCCAATCTCGAAGGGTTCACACCCGATTACAGCTACCGAATATCAGACGCCGAGGCGCTGCCACTGGTGTTTGAAATGCTGGAAGACGAGGGGATCTGCCTTGGCGGATCCAGCGGCATCAACATCGCGGGCGCCATACGGATGGCCAGGCAGATGGGGCCTGGCAAGACGATCGTCACCATCCTGTGCGACTATGGCAATCGTTACCAAAGCAAACTCTACAACCCGGCCTTCCTGAAGGAAAAGGGTCTGCCGGTGCCAAAATGGCTGGACCGCGCGCCGCAGTCCATCCCGACAGTCTACGAGGACGCATGATCACGGGCGGCCTGCGCCAGATTGCGGGGCTTTTGGTCGGGGCAGCTTTGGGTCTGCTCGGCCTGTTGCCTGCATTCGCACAACAAAAC
>JBAXXO010000105.1:0-10444 GCA_037127855.1 Alphaproteobacteria bacterium | reverse complement strand
GTGTTCGGCACGCTGCTGGGAGCGGCTTTTGTGAATATCATGACCTCAGGCCTCTTGCTTATGCGGGTGGGTGAATTCTGGATCCTTGCCTTCCTTGGCTTCATGCTGCTGGTGGCGGTGCTTGCTGACCGGGCGCGACAAATCTTCCTCAAGAACAAGGGCATGATCTGATGGCGACCCAAGCAAACACAGACGGCCGCCTGACGCGCGCCTTTGACAATGACTGGATCGGCCCCGGTATTGTAAGTCTTGCTGCTGTCATCGGCATCAGCCTGTTTCAGCCAGCGTTTCTGTCACCGTTCAACATCTTCGTGCTGATGTCGGCCATTTCAGTGAACATGGTCATTGCCCTTGGCCAGTTGGTCATCATAGGCATCGGTCAGATGAACCTTGCCCTTGGCTCGATTGGCGGTCTGGTTGCAATCAGCTTTATCGGCCTCATCGAAAAGCTGGGCATCCCCGTGCCCGTGGCGCTGGTCGGTGCTCTTGGCATCGGCGTTGCCGCAGGCATGGCCAGCGGCTACATGATTGCCCGCACCATGATCTCGGCTTTCATCATCACACTGGCCGGATTGCAGATTTTCAAGGGCATCAACCTTGGCATCACCGAGGCGCAGCCGTTCTACGGCGTGCCCGATGTTGTCAAGGCTTTTGGCACAGGATCTGTATTGGGGCCGTTGCCATGGCTGATGGTGCCCATGGTGATTTGCAGTGTTGGCCTGTGGTATCTGTTCAACCGGATGCGGATCGGACGGCACATTCTGGCTATGGGTTCCAACCCCCATGCCGCCGAGATGTCCGGCATCGACCCCAAGACCACGATCATCTGGGCACATGCTTTGTCGGGTTTGCTGGCGGCGGTCGCCGGGGTGATGCTGGCAGCCAAGCTGCAGATCGGGCAGCCGACGATTGGCGAAGACTGGCTGATCTCGTCGTTTGCCGCCCCGGTCATTGGCGGCGCCGTGCTGAGTGGCGGGCGCGTCTCGGTGGGCGGCACGTTCTTTGGCGTCGTGATCATCGCGATCATCACCCAAGGGCTGGTGATGTTCAATATCGACCCGTTCGTGGTGCAGATCGTTCTGGGCGGGCTGATCCTGTGGGCCGTCGCAATCAACCGTCTTCGCGAGGTGCGCATAGCCAAGCTTCAAGCACGGGGAGCCACCGCATGACCGCCCTTCAGGTTGCGCATGTCAGTAAATCCTTTCCGGGCGTAAAAGCCTTGAACGATGTCTCGATGACAATGCAGGCCGGGTCCGTTCACGCGCTTTTAGGCGAAAACGGCGCAGGAAAATCGACGCTTATCAAGATCATCACCGGTATCTACCAACCCGAAACCGGCAGCGTCATGATGAACGACGCGCCCGTGCGCTTTGCCAATCTGCGCCAGGCTGCGGCGGGCGGGCTCGGAGTGGTGCACCAGGAACGCAATCTGGTAACTCGGTTCTCGGTCGGCGAAAACATTATGCTTGACCGGTTGGGTGCCCGTTCCCTGTCGTCAGTCGACTATACCGCGATCCACCGCGAGGCGGAAAAGTGGCTGAAGCTGCTAGATCTTGAGGTTGACCCCCGCACCATCGTCTCGCGCCTGTCGGTGGCGCAGATGCAACTGGTGGAAATCGGCAAGGCGCTTTCGCTGCAATCCAAGGTGCTGCTGCTGGATGAGCCGACAGCGTCACTGACCCCCAACGAATCCTCAGTATTGTTCCGCATTCTGCGCCGCTTGCGCGATGATGGCGTTGCTATTGGCTTTGTCAGCCACAAACTGGAAGAAGTGTTCGACATTTGCGACCGCGTGACGGTGCTGCGTGACGGCAATAACGCCTGTGATTCCGCTGATTTGACCAAGCTCAATCGCGGTGACGTGGTGCAGATGATGATTGGCCGCGCCGAACGCATTACGAAACGCGCGCCCCGCCCGATGCCCGATATTGCTCCCTATCTGGAACTGAGCGGCTATGCCTCGGGTCTTGGCCACCGCGACGTCTGCCTTTCCGTGCGGCCGGGCGAGATCGTCGGGCTTTACGGCCTTGTCGGTGCTGGGCGAAGCGAACTCGCCCGCGCCATCCTTGGCCTGGCGAGGCAACTGGGCGGCGAGGTCATGGTCGAAGGCAAGCCGGTTCAGATCGCTTCCGTGGCCGAGGCATTGCACCGGCATGGCATCGGGTATGTGTCGGAAGACCGCAAGCAAGAGGGTCTGATCCTGCTGCACTCGGTGCTGGCGAATGGCGGCATCACCATATGGCGCAAGCTGGCCAACCGATTGGGCTTATTGCGCGACAGCACGATTATCGCAGATGTCGGCCCGGTACTTCAGCGGTTGGAGGTGAAAACGCCATCGGTCTATCAGACAATCGGCAACCTGTCGGGAGGCAATCAGCAAAAGGTGTCGGTAGCCAAATGGATCGCAGCGGGGGTAAAGCTGTTGATCATCGACGAACCCACGGTTGGAATCGACATCAAAACCAAAGCCTATATGCATGATCTTATTCATGAGTTGGCAGAACATGGTACCGCAATCCTGCTGATCACGTCGGATATGCCCGAAATGGTCGATGTTGCCGACCGGATCCTCGTGATGGACGGCTATCGCATCAAAGGCGAGGTGGGGAACGACCGCAACTATGATGCAGTATCCAATGCGATCATGGGATTCATCCACGGCCAATCAGCGGCCTGAGGAGGAAAGATGGCAAAGATCACTCGCGTCGAGGCCCTGATGGTCGATCTGGTGCCGAAGGTGAAGCGCACGGATGCAATCCAGTCGTTTGTCAGCCAGGAAACCCCGATTCTGCGGATCACCGATGCAGATGGCGTGGTCGGCACCGGCTATAGCTATACCATCGGCACCGGTGGCCCTGCGATCATATCGCTGTTGCAACACACGCTCGGCCCAATGCTGATCGGGCGCGATGCGTCCGAGATCGAGCGGATCTGGCGAGACTTGCTGTTTTTGACGCACGCAACCTCGGTCGGGGCCATTACCTCGCTGGCGTTGGCAGCAATTGATACTGCCCTGTGGGATTTGAAATGCCGCCGCGCAAATGAACCCCTGCACCGCATGGCTGGCGGTGCACAGTCGCGCGTTCCTCTTTACACTACCGAGGGCGGCTGGCTGCATATCGACACCGCCGAATTGGTTGAAGATGCCCTGCGCGCCAAGGCAGCAGGATTTGGCGGATCAAAGATCAAGATCGGCCGCCCACATGTGTCTGAAGATTTGGCGCGGCTGTCTGCCGTGCGCGATGCCGTTGGCCCCGCATTTGAAATCATGACCGACGCCAACCAGCGCTTTACCGTGGACGAAGCGATCCGCCGTGCCCGCTGCCTGACGCCCCTAGACATAGCCTGGCTGGAAGAGCCTTTGCCCGCCGATGATCTGTCTGGCCATCAGCGCCTGTCCGAAAGCACGACCCTGCCCGTCGCCATCGGCGAAAGCCTGTATTCGCCGCAGCATTTCCGCGAATACCTGCAACGTGGCGCCTGTAGCATCGTGCAGGTCGATGTCGCCCGCATCGGCGGCATCACGCCCTGGCTCAAGGTCGCGCATCTGGCCGAAACCTTCAACGCTCCGGTCTGCCCGCATTTCCTGATGGAATTGCATGTGTCGCTCTGCGCCGCGGTGCCCAATGCACGTTGGGTCGAATACATCCCCCAAATCGACAGCCTTACCACAAAACCCATGAAGATTGTCGATGGTCATGCCATCCCATCCGATGACCCTGGGCTTGGCATCGATTGGGATTTTGACGCGATCAACCGGGCCACGGTACCCGGATCGACGTTCTCTCTGGTCTGACAAATGTGTCTGCGAATGGAACGTGCAATATCAATGCCTTTCTGCTCTACGGTGCCAAAGACCCTCGGGCGACCGATCTGCCAGAGCCTGTTGCAGGCCCGGGCGACGTCGAGATCGCGATGCGCCGGACTGGCATCTGCGGCTCCGACATGCATTACTTCAGCCATGGCCAAGTTGGTAGTTTTGTCCCCAAGACATCATTTGTCCTAGGCCACGAATTCGCCGGTGAGAGTATCGGGGTTGGAACGGGTCTGGCACCTGCGCGTATTGGCGAAAGGGTGACGGTAGTTCTGTGTATGCCTTGCGGCAACCTTGGTTTTGATCGGGGCGGTCGCTATACTCCATGTCAGGACATGCGCTTCTACGGCTCGGCCAGATGCGATCCGCAGATCAAGGGCGGGTTTCAAAAACGCATTGTAGCCCCTGCCGCTGCATGCTTTGGTCCGTGGTCAGCGCGGCTGCCAACATGATCTGCCAACATGATGCTGGTTCAATGCAATTGGGATGTCCCGTTATGCTCGAGCCTTCCAAGACCTTTCGAAAGTCTTCCTTTGAAGCCATTTCACAAAGTACGTCGTTAAAATTTCCTCGATAAACACAATTTCGCAGTTCTTGAGGCTTCAGAGTGACAGAACGTGAGTTTAAACATTCAAAAACTTCAAACTTTACATCTGCGTGCGACTCGTTAGATATTTTGATGATTTGAAATATGTGGTTTTGAATCTCTTTCTCATCCGTGTCGTCAAGATCAATATAGTATTTGCCATTTAGATTCTTTGATAATTCCAATCCTTGTAGTCGAAACTTGCTCGAATCCTTCGGGAACTTTCCATCAATCACAACTTCTGCTTTGTCACTCTCCTCTGCGGTATATATCAAGGATAACGGTACATTCAAAAGAATTGACTCAACAAGACGCGAGGCTCGTGTCTTGTCCCAAACGTAACCTCTTTGGAAAGATGGGCGAGGGTCGAAATCTTTATTGGCATAATCTGAAAGGAGGTCACGTAATTTGCGTCGCATCGTGTCGAAGCGCATGGGAGTGAAGGCGTTTACAGTTCCGAAGTCATCGTCCTCGTCGTCCTCATGGTACAACGTCATCTCGACAGCGTCCATCAGTTCCCCCAAGATGTAACAAAGGAACCAAACGGGTTGGATTACACATCCAACTCTTCCACAAATCTGGCATTTTCCTGAATATACTGGAAGCGCAATTCCGGCTTTTTCCCCATCAGCCGTTCCACCAAATCCCCGGTCTCGCCCGGTGAATCCTCGTCTATCGACACCCGGATCAGTTTGCGCGTCTCGGGGTTCATCGTGGTGTCTTTCAGGTCCTTGGCGTCCATCTCGCCCAGGCCCTTGAACCGCTGCACGTCGATCTTGCCCTTGCCGCCAAGGCCCTTTGTCAGAAGCAATTCTTTCTCGGCGTCGTCGGCGACATACAATCGGCGCGCCCCTTGGGTCAGGCGGTAAAGCGGTGGGCAGGCAAGATAAAGGTGGCCCTTGTCGATCAGGGGGCGCATCTGGGCAAAGAAGAACGTCATCAGCAGCGCGGCGATATGCGCGCCATCGACATCGGCGTCGGTCATGATGATGATCTTGTCATAGCGCAGGTCATCGACGTTGAATCTTGTGCCCATGGTGACGCCAAGCGCCTCGCAAATGTCGCGGATTTCGGAGTTTTCGTTCAGTTTGGCGGAAGCTGCCCCGAGCACGTTCAGGATCTTGCCTTTGAGCGGGAGCAGGGCCTGGGTTTCGCGGTTTCGGGCGGCCTTGGCGGAGCCACCTGCACTGTCACCCTCGACGATGAACAATTCGGTATTGTCACGGATTTTTGCCGAACAATCGGTCAGTTTGCCAGGCAGTCGCAGTTTCTTGGTGGCGGTTTTGCGCTGGGTTTCCTTTTCGGCGCGGCGTCGCAGGCGCTCTTCGGCGCGCAGGATCAGAAAATCGAGGATGGCGCCGGCGGATTTGGTGTCACCGGCCAGCCAGTTGTCGAAATGGTCGCGCACGGCGCCCTCGACATAGCGGGCGGCCTCTTCGGTGGCGAGGCGGTCTTTGGTTTGGCCGACGAATTGGGGTTCGCGAATAAAGACCGAGATCAGTGCGCAACCCCCCGAAAGCATGTCGTCACGGCTGATCTGCTCGGCCTTCTTGTTTTTCACACGCTCGCCGTAAGCCTTTATGCCGCGAAGGATTGCGTTCCAAAAGCCGGTCTCGTGGGTGCCGCCTTCGGGGGTGGGGATGGTGTTGCAGTAAGATTGCAGAAAGCCGTCGCGGGCGGGTGTCCAGTTGATCGCCCATTCCACCGAACCGGGGATTGCGAACTTGTCTTGAAAGCTGACTTTTCCGGCAAAGGGGCGGTCGGCATAGGTGGTTGTTTTCTGCAACTGATCACCGAGAAAGTCGCCGAGGCCACCGGGAAAGTGAAAGGTCGCCTCAAGCGGGGTGTCACCATCTTGCAGGTCGGATTTCCAGCGAATTTCGACGCCGGAAAAGATATAGGCCTTGGAGCGGACCATGCGCAGCAGGCGCGACGGGCGGAAGGCGTGCTGCCCGAAAATCTGCGGGTCAGGATGAAAGGTGATGGTGGTGCCGCGGCGGTTCGGGGTGGGGCCGACCTTGACGATGGGGCCCAAGGGTTTGCCGCGGCAGAATCCCTGGGCGAAAAGCTCTTTGTTCGTGGCCACCTCGACATCCATGCGGTCGGACAGGGCGTTGACCACCGAGGACCCCACGCCGTGCAGCCCGCCCGAGGTTTCATAGGCCTTGCCGTTGAATTTGCCACCCGCATGAAGGGTGCACAAAATCACCTCGAGGGCCGATTTGTCGGGGAATTTGGGATGCGGGTCGACGGGGATGCCGCGGCCGTTGTCACGGATGGTCAGGGCACCGTCAGCGTGCAGTTCGACCTCGATGCGGTTGGCATGGCCTGCCACGGCCTCGTCCATTGCGTTGTCGAGGATTTCGGCGGCGAGGTGGTGGTAGGCGCGTTCGTCTATGCCACCGATATACATGCCCGGGCGCAGGCGGACGGCCTCGAGCGGTTCCAGGACCTCGATCGAGGCGGCGTTATAGTCGTCGGGTCCGCTGGAGAGGAGGTCTGGGGGCATCGGTGCTCGATTCTTTTTATGCGGATTTTGACGCGCATTAGACCCGGCTTGCGAGGGGGCGCAAGATACGGGGCATTAACGTGGTGTACATGCTGCAAAGCAGATTGACGACAAAAAGGGTGATGTGTCGGCGCGGCTGGGGCTGGGGAAAATGCGATACGGGGATCGGGGGTATGGCGGCGGTGGTGTTTGGGCCGGGCAATCCAGTCGGCCTGGTGACGACGTTGGTGCCAGCGTTGCAGGCGACCGGGATTGGCGTGGTGTTGGCCGATTGACAGTGGGGCGGGCAGACCAGTTTACGGTCAATGGCGCGCGTTACATACCATCAGGTTCACCGAACCAGACACGCAACATTCCCAACGGTTCGCCAGTCTCGGGTTGCGTGCAATTCGCGCTGAATGCCAGGACCGAGTGACCCATGCTGGAGCTGCGCATCCCAGCAGACTGATGGACGACGGTTTCATGGCACAACCGTCTGAGACCGTGTGTCAAACGGGTACGGCAAGACCGCACCGATGCGGGGTCGGACAATACGACAGTGCAAATCGCTGCCTTTCGCGGGCGCTTGATCGCGTTTTCCGCTGTCATCTCTTTCGATGCAAACTGAGCCCGACTTAGCCGCCCGTATGGCTCATGTGGCGTTTGGTCTGGCCGATGAACCGGTCACTTTTCTGGCGGGTATAGTCGAAATCATGGCCCTTGGGTTTGCGGGCTATGGCGGCGCGGATGGCCTGATGCAGCACAGAGTCATCCAGACTTGAGCGCAGTGGCGCACGCAGGTCTGCCATATCCTCTTGGCCAAGGCACATGAACAATTCGCCCGTGCAGGTCAGGCGGACCCGGTTGCAGCTTTCGCAAAAATTATGGGTCAGGGGCGTGATCAGGCCGATCTTTTGGCCGGTCTCGGTCAGGCGCAGATAGCGGGCCGGGCCACCGCTACGCTCGGTCAGATCGGTGATCGTGTAACGGTCGGCCAATCGGGCGCGCAGATCGCTGAGCGGCCAGTATTGGTCAGTGCGCTGGGTTTCACCCATGTCGCCCATCGGCATGACCTCGATAAAGGTCAGGTCATGGCCATTCGTGGCGCACCACTCGGTGAGGGTAAACAGTTCATCCTCGTTGAAACCCTTGAGCGCCACGGCGTTGATCTTGACCTTGAGCCCAGCCTCGCTTGCGGCCGCGATGCCGTCAAGGACCTGGGTCAGGCGACCCCAGCGGGTGATGTGAGCGAATTTGCCATCATCAAGGGTGTCGAGCGACACGTTGACGCGCCGCACGCCGACGGCGGCAAGTTCGGCCGCGTATTTGCGCAATTGCGAGCCATTGGTGGTAAGAGTCAGTTCCGCAAGCGCGCCGGAGGCGAGGTGGCGCGACATGGCGGTGAAAAACGCCATGATTCCTTTGCGGACAAGGGGTTCACCGCCGGTTATGCGCAGTTTCTGAACGCCCATCTGGACAAAGGCCGAGCAAAGGCGATCCAGCTCTTCGAGGGAGAGCAGCTCGGCCTTGGGCAGGAAGGTCATGTGTTCGGTCATGCAATAGGCGCAGCGGAAATCACAACGGTCGGTGACCGAGACGCGCAGATAGCGGATGGCGCGGGCAAATGGGTCGATCAAGGGCGCGTTCATGGCGGCAAGTTAGGCGTTCGGGGTGGAATGGGCAAGGCCATCGCGGTGTGGCAAGCGCAGACTGGGGGATTTCACATCCCCCAGGCCCCCAGTGGAATACTTGCACCAAAATGAAAGGGGTCAGAGATATTTGGCGGCCTCTTTGCGGGCCCAGGGTTTGAGGATTTGCCCCGGACCTTCCAGAAAGTCCTGCGCGCGCTGCGGGTCATGTTTGCCCAGTTCCCGCAGCCACCACGCCACAGCTTTCTGGATGAACCAGTCCTTGTCTTGCGCGAACGCGGCGGCCCAGCAAAGAACGCGGTCGCGGATCGCCAGGTCTTCGGGTTTGGGGAAGTTCTGCTTGGTCCAGGGCAGGGTCATCACCAATGTGGCGCGGCGGGTCCACCTGTTTTCGTGGGTCAACCAAGGCGCGACGTCGTCCAACCTTGTTGGGTCAGCAATCAAGCGGCGGTTGCCGGGTTCGCAGGCGTGGTCGGCCAGCGCCCATCCGTCAAAGCCGGGCACCCAAGAGGCAATCAGGGACCACACACCGCTGTCATCCGGGATGCGGGCCTGGGTCAGCAGTTTGGCCGCGGCAATGCGCGCCTCGTGGATGTTGGTTTGCCACAGGTTGTCGGCAAGGGCGATGCGGCCTTGGGTGTCGAGACCCTCGCGCCAGGCGGTTGCCAGCGCCGTTATCTCGGGGACCGGGATGCCGAGATAGGGGCGCGGGGCCTTGTGATAGGCCCTCGCCTCGGCGGCCCTGGTGGGGTTGGCGAGGGTCTGCAGTTGGGAAAGGGCATAGGCTGGAGTCAATGCTTGACCTCGCTGCCGATTGGGAAGGTGTCGCGGGATGTGCCGTTCCTTTCAGCGCAGCGGTTTGGGCCCATAACGCGCAGATTGTCCTGGCATTTGGGGCAAGCTTTGGCGCGTCCCGTGGCACGGTCGGTGCACAGATGGAACAGGTCTTGGGCCGCGATGAAGGCGCGATCCCACAGGGCAAGATGGGCGAATTGGGTGGCCATGTTTGGTCCTGTACCGGGTTCGGGGTCACGATGGGTGACACGGGGGATGGGGTCAAGGGGGCTTTGGGTCCAGCCGTGGGTTGTCGAGGATCAGATGACGCCGGTTTGGGTCGGCAACCACTATGACAAGGTCGCATGACGATGGGGCCGCGTGCGGATGCGGCAGAATGACCTGAACAATTCGGCGCGGCGGATTTGCAAGATCGGCGTTGCGGTGAGGTAGGTCGCCAGAACCTTTGGCGACGTCGTGTGGCAACGTGGTGACATGGTCTTGCGGCATCTTTGTAGGCCCGGCAGACCGCGAAGAAATCGACCCTCGACGCGGCCTAAGGTAAATGAACGACCTACGACATTGTATCGGCTGGTGTTCTGTCAGTAATTGTTCCAGCATGTCAGCAATTCAGCCAGAATATAAGCCGGTGTCATCCGATAATTGCCGAAAACCTGCGGTTTCAGCCAACCGCATCTGATGTCAGCCAGTGGCTCCTTTGGCAGCTCATTCGATCCGCCGTTTCTGCCACCAGCAGTCAAGGCCGGAATGATTGAACCGCACCGGGATTACCTCAGGCCAAATCTGTCATGGAATTGATCGCCTGGCATGGAACAGACTCAATAGAAAAAGGTTCCGAAGCCCTAAGAAGCGTTGTTTCGCGAACGCGCGGTGCGGCTGGCGAGGGAGGAAAGCGGTGATTATCACAACAAAACTGCGGCGCTGACGGCGATTTCAGGCAAATAGGATATGTTCGCCGGACAGCCAAAACGCCATGTGGCAGAAGTTGCATCCGGACAATCAAGGTTCTGACGCTGTTGTCGCTGGCCTTGACACCAACCTTTAGCATTAAGAAGCGCGAACCCGGTTCGCCGAGCGTGGCGATATGGCTATTTCTGGCTCCGCCTAGAGCG
>JBAXXO010000104.1:0-10589 GCA_037127855.1 Alphaproteobacteria bacterium | reverse complement strand
GGCTGACCGCGACCGCCGCATCCGCAAGCGCCGTCAGCGCCCCGGTCACCGCCGTCAGATCCCACACGCCCGCCAGATCACAAAGCGCGGTCCACAAGGCCACCCGCCGCTTGGCCTGCCGCAGCCCCACTGCCGCCCCCGCCAGCACCAAGCCTTGCAGATCGATCAGCACCTGCGGCACGACCAAAGCCATCTGCTGACCCAAAGCCGCGCGCAAGAACCCGGCCTCGCGCAGCATCAATCCGCGCAAGAAAGGTGAGCCACCCGCCACCCGCCCCAGAAATTCGGCAAGCCCGACCCCCAGATCGGCAAACTCCCGCCGCACCTCCTGCCCCGCCATCTGGTCATGATCCAGCGGCAGCACCGTCATCGCCCGCTCGAATGCTGTCTTCATCGCGTGACCTTTTTCCCCATCCGCGTCACCGGACATTTCAATCGTTCAATCAAGGCCCTTGCCAGCCCCAAAAACCCTTGAAATAACCCCGCCATGAGCAAGAGCCTGACCCGTGTCACCCAAGCCCTGACCGCCGCCGGCCTGAACGTCAAGATCAGCGCCATGACCCAACAGACCCGCACCGCCGCCGAGGCCGCCGAGGCTGCGGGCGTGACCCTGAACCAGATCGTGAAAAGCATACTCTTGCAAGGTGGCAGCGGCCAGCTTTACCTGTTCCTGACCGCGGGCGGCAACCAGATCGATCCCGACCTCGCCACCACGCTGACACAAGACCCTCTGACCCGCGCCGAGGCTGACACCATCCGCCGCATCACCGGCTTTGCCATCGGCGGCGTCTCGCCCATCGGCCACCTCACGCCCCTGCCGACATGGTTTGACCCGACCCTGATGCAATTTTCCGAGGTCTGGGCAGCGGCAGGTACGCCCAATCATATCTTTGCCATCGCACCCACTGCGTTGCTGACCGTGACCCGTGCGACACAAGCCCGCTTTACCCTGCCGAATTAAGCCCGTCAGGCCCGGCCCGCATCCGTACCGTCAGTTCGCTTCGGGCTGCGGTGTGGCGGCCTCGATCGCGCGCCACGCCGCGACATTCCTGTTGTGCTCCTCCAGCGTTGCGGCAAAGGCATGGCCCCCGGTTCCGTCGGCGACAAAGAACAGGTAATCCGCGCTGTCGGGGTTCAGCGCCGCCTCGATCGACGACCGCCCCGGATTGGCAATCGGCGTCGCCGGCAGGCCGTTGATGACATAGGTGTTCCACGGCGTCTCGCGCCGCAACTCGCTTTGGCGCAGACCGCGCCCCAGAATGCCCTGCCCCTTGGTCACGCCGTAGATGACCGTCGGGTCGGTCTGCAACTTCATTCCCTGTGCCAATCGGTTCAAAAAGACCGCCGCCACCAGCTTGCGCTCGCTGGCCACGCCGGTCTCTTTCTCGACGATCGAGGCCATGATCAAGGCATCTTGCGGCGTCTTGTAAGGCAGGCCAGCCGCCCGCCCGGTCCATAATTCGGCCAAGGTCTCGGTCTGCCGCGCCTCCATCTGCGCCAGCAGTGCTGTCCGCTCGCTGCCCTTGTCCACATCATAGCTTTGCGGCGCCAGCACGCCCTCCAGCGGCACAGTTGCCACATCGCCCGTCAGGAAATCCACCCGCTTCAACGCGGCCACCACGTTGTAACTGGTCACCCCCTCGGCCAGCGTCACGCGCCAGCGCAAATCCGGCGCCGTCGATGCCGCCACATAGGCATCCGGCACCGGGTCCACCGCCGGATCGAACCTGACCACTTCGACATAGCGATTGCTGGCCGGATCCAGCTTTTGCAGCACAATCGAGGATGAGGCCACGCCGATGATGAAATTCACCTCTTCACCACAGGTCGATTGGCCGCCGCTGGTCAGTTGCGCCACCACCTCACGCATCGACGCGCCGGCATCCACCAGATAAGATCCGAATTTCAGCTTGTCGCCCTGACCTGCATAGTTCGCTCCAATCCGAAAGATGCGGGCGTCGCTGATGGCCCCGCGCTGCAGCAATCCCTGACTGACCGAACTCAGACTGGCCCCGCGCTCGACCTTGAAACAGACCGGCTCCACCAGCGGCCCCGGCTGGTCATACATCTGCCGCCCCATGGCCAGCAGACCCGACATCACAACCAGCGCCACGATCAACAGGTTCAGCGCGTTTGACGCGATGTTGCGCCACATCAGCCCGACACCCGTCCCAGGATCAGGCTGGCATTGGTGCCCCCAAAGCCGAACGAGTTCGACAAGGCCACATCCACCCGCCGCCGCACCGGCGCATTGGCGGCAAGGTTCAGCCTTGGCATCACTGCCGGATGATCCAGATTTATGGTCGGCGGCGCCACTTGATCGCGGATCGCCAGCACACAGAAAATTGCCTCAACCGCCCCCGCCGCCCCCAGCAAATGCCCGATCGACGATTTGGTCGACGACATCACAACCCCCTCGGCGGCATCGCCCAACAACCGCTCGACAGCGCCCAGCTCAATCGTGTCCGCCATGGTCGAGGTTCCATGTGCATTGATATAGTCGATCTGGTCGGCCCGCAGGCCAGCCCGCTGCAACGCCATCTGCATTGATCGAAAGCCGCCCTCGCCATCCTCGGACGGCGCTGTGACGTGATGCGCATCGCCCGACAGGCCATAGCCCAGCACCTCGGCATAGATTTTGGCGCCACGCGCAACGGCATGCTCATATTCCTCCAGCACCACGACACCCGCCCCCTCGCCCATGACGAACCCGTCACGGTCGGTGTCATAAGGACGGCTGGCCTTGGTCGGGTCATCGGCCCGCTTGGTCGACAGCGCCTTGCAGGCGTTAAAGCCCGCGATGCCGATTTCGCAGATCGGTGCCTCGGCCCCGCCCGCAACCATCACATCCGCGTCGCCCCATTGGATCAGCCGCGCGGCGTCGCCGATCGCATGCGCCCCGGTCGAACAGGCCGTGACCACCGCATGGTTGGGCCCCTTGAACCCAAATCGGATGCTGACCTGCCCCGAGATCAGATTGATC
This sequence comes from Alphaproteobacteria bacterium, assembly GCA_037127855.1. GTDB lineage: Bacteria > Pseudomonadota > Alphaproteobacteria > Rhodobacterales > Rhodobacteraceae > Stagnihabitans. Next base: position 7,606 of record JBAXXO010000104.1, on the reverse strand, counting down.
AGACTGCCGGGAATAAAGAACGGCGACACCCGCCGCGCGCCCTTTTCCTTGATCAACAGCGCCGTCTCGGCAATCGACTGCAACCCGCCGATGCCCGACCCGATCATCACCCCGGTGCGGCAACGCTGCGCGTCATCGACCGGTGCCCACCCCGAATCCGCCACCGCCTGCACCGCCGCCGCCATGCCATAGATGATGAAATCGTCCACCTTGCGCTGGTCCTTTGGCTCCATCCAGTGATCGGGGTTGAACGTGCCGTCACTGCCATCGCCGCGCTTCACTTCACAAGCATATTGCGTCACCACCCCCACAGGGTCAAAGCGCGTGATCGGCCCCGCGCCCGACTGCCCCGCCAGCAAGCGTGCCCAGGTCGCATCGACGCCACAGGCCAGCGGCGTGATCAGACCCAACCCCGTAACAACAACCCGACGCATCATGCCCACCGCTCCCGAAAGCCCATTTCAACCCGCGCCCGGACATGCTTGAACGACATGCGCCCAGCCATCAGGTCGCGCGGTGATACACCGCCCCGCAGCCCTGCGCAACAATCGCAGGATCGGTCCACTTGTCGCTACGTTACGGCGTTTTCACCGCTCCTAGGGGTTAAGTAAAGCGTCGGTACATCACCCCACCGATTGCCCCTTGACCCGGCTTGCAGATAATCTATCTGAGAATGAACGTTCATTTTACAAGATTCGACCTACCCTATGCAGCTTGCCGTTCTCCCCCCCGGTTTCCCCCCCAGCGATCAGCGCGGTGCAGAGATTCTGGCCCGCGTCCGGCAAGCCTTTGTCGAAAAGGGCTTTGACGGTGCCTCGATGCAGGATCTGGCCCGCGCCGCAGGGATGAGCGTGGGCAATTTCTACCGCTATTTCCCCTCCAAGGCCGCCATCATTCAGGCGCTGATCATCACCGACCATGCCAAAGTGCTGGCGGACTTCGCCACCATCAACCAATCACCCGACCCGATGGCAGCCCTGCGCCAGATGATCCGCGCCCTTTTGGCCGCCGATTGCGGCGACCGCGACATGACGCTGTGGACCGAGATCGAGGCCGCCGCCCGCCGCAATCCCGAGATTGGCGCCGCAGTGCAGCAGATGGAGGCAGGGATAGCCGACGCCCTGTTTTCGGTCTTTGCCGCCGAAACCGGATTGACCATATATCAGGCACAGACGCGGTTTTCTGCGGCAGCGGCCTTTATCATGGTGCTTTTCAAGGCCGCATCCTGCCTGAATAACACCCATTTGATGGATCAAGGTGAACTGAAAGCCATGATCATCCGTACAATTGATCAGACGCTGAATGACGTCTGTCATTCTTCCCAGAAAGCCTGAACCCATGCGCGTCGCTCCGCCCACCCTGTTGCCCACCGCTCTGTTGTCCACCGCACTCGCCCTTGTGATGACCCTGCCGGTGGAGGCGCAAACCGTTCAAGACACCGCGCCAAAAACCGAAAGCACCCCCCCAGCCTTGCCCGCCATCACCGTGGTCACCGTGTCAAAGCGCAAGATCGAGGATCACATTCTGGCCTCGGGTCTGATCGGCCCGGTCGAACAGGTGCTGGTCCCCCCACTGATCGAGGGGCAGCCGGTGGAAAGCCTGCTGGTCGATGTCGGCGACATGGTCACGGCGGGTCAGGTGCTGGCCACCCTGTCGCAGGCGACCCTAATCTTGCAGAAAAGCCAGTTGACGGCCAATGGCGTGGCTACCGCAGCGGCGGTGGCCCAGGCCGAGGCGCAGTTGACCGATGCCAGGTCCGCCGCCGCTGATGCCAGAAAGGCGGCAGAACGGTCTGATACGCTGTTCAAACAGGGCTTGACCGCCATTTCGGCCAATGACGCGGTGCGGGTCGTGGCGACCACGCTGGCCTCGCGCGCCGTTGTGGCCGAACAATCCCTCGCCTCGGCCCGCGCGCAACTGGATGTGCAGGCGGCGCAAATGGCCAATATCGACCTGCAACTGAACCGCACCCAGATCGTCGCACCCGTGTCCGGCCAGATATCGGCGCGCAACGCACAGATCGGTGGGATTGCCTCTGCGGCCGGTCAACCCCTGTTCACCATCATCCGTGACGGTGCGCTGGAACTGTCGGCGGACGTCGCCGAAACCGATCTGGCCCGCCTGGCCCCCGGCCTGCCGGCCAACATGACGCTGGCCTCGGGCGTCACCGGCCTTACCGGTACAATCCGTCTGGTCGCCCCGACCATCGACGCCACCACCCGTCTGGGCAATGCACGCATCTCCATCGACCCGAACCCCGCGATCCGGGCCGGCATGTTTGCCTCGGCGGATATCTTGCTGTCCAATCGTGAAACCCTCGCCATCCCGGTCACCGCTGTCGGCCAGTCCGGCACCATGACCACCGTCAAACTGGTCAAGGACAGCGTGGTGTCAGAGGTTGAGGTCAAGACCGGCATCCGTCAGGGTGGCTGGGTCGAGGTTTTGTCCGGCCTAAGTGCCGGTGATGCCATCGTGGCCAAGGCTGGTGCCTTCATCGCCGCCGGCGACAAGGTCAACCCCATCCCATCCGAAATCAACTAGGCGGAGCGACAAGATGAACTTCTCAGCATGGTCCATTCGCAACCCTGTCGCACCGATCCTGGGTTTTGCGCTGCTGCTGTTGATCGGCGTCCAGTCGTTTCTCAGCCTGCCCATCACGCGCTTTCCCAATATCGACGTGCCAGTGATCATCGTGTCGGCCAACCAGCCCGGCGCCGCCCCGGCCGAGTTGGAGGGGCAGGTCGCCAAAGTGATCGAGGATGCCACAGCCGGCATTGCCGGGGTCAAGAACATCACCACCAGCATCTCGGATGGCAACGCCACCGTGGCGCTGGAGTTTCGCATGACCGTGCCGACCGCCAAGGCGCTGCAAGACACCAAGGATGTGGTAGACCGCATCGTGGCAGACCTGCCGGCCGATGTTGAAAAGCCCAATGTCACGCAACTCGATATCGAGGGTCAGGCGATCCTGACCTTTGCCGTGTCCTCGCCCAGCATGACCTTTCAGGATCTGTCGTGGTTCGTGACCGACACCGTCAAGCGCAGCCTGCAAGGCAAACCCGGTATCGGCCGCGTCGATGTCGCAGGTGGCGCTGACCGCGAAATCCGCGTCTTGCTCGACCCGGTCAAACTGGAAAGCTTTGGCATCTCGGCCAATTCCGTCAGCCAGCAACTGCGCGCCACCAACACCAACATGGGCGGTGGCCGGGCCGAGTTCGGCACCGGCGAACAGGCCATCCGCACGCTGGGCGATGCCAAGGATGTGGCGCTTCTGGCGGCAATGCCGATAGCCCTGCCCAATGGCACGCATGTCACCCTGTCCGACCTTGGCAAGATCGAGGATACCAGTAAGGAACTGCGCAGCTTTGCCGTGGCCAATGAAACCCCGGTGGTCACTTTCTCGATCTACCGCACCAAGGGCGCCTCGGAAGTGTCCGCCGCCGAGGCCGCCGTGGCCGAGATCGACCGCATCATCGCCGCCAACCCGCAGGTGCAGATCACCAAGGTCAACGACATGGTGCAATTCACCTATGGCAACTATCAGGCCGCCATCGACAGCCTGCTTGAAGGCGCCTTGCTGGCCGTCATCGTGGTCTTGCTGTTCTTGCGCAACTGGCGCGCGACGCTGATCTCAGCCATCGCCTTGCCGCTGTCGGCCATCCCGACCTTCTGGGTCATGGACATGCTCGGCTTCTCGCTGAACCTGATTTCCTTCCTCGCCCTGACTCTGGCCACGGGTATCCTCGTCGACGATGCCATTGTCGAGATTGAGAATATCGCCCGCCATATCCGCATGGGCAAAACCCCCTACCGCGCCGCGATGGAGGCGTCCGACGAAATCGGCCTCGCCGTGATCGCGACCACCTTCACCATCATCGCGGTCTTTGTGCCGGTGTCTTTCATGCCGGGGATTCCGGGTCAGTATTTCCGACAATTCGGCATCACCGTGGCCGTGGCCGTGTTCTTCTCGCTGGTCGTGGCCCGCCTGATCACGCCGATGATGGCCGCCTACCTGATGCGCTCGTCTGATGGCGGCCATGAAGATCAGAACAAGGACGGCCTGCTGATGCGTGGCTATCTGCGCCTGATCAAGGCGACCACGTCGGCCCGCTGGTATTACGCCACGCTGGCCGTCGCACTGGCCGCCGTGGCCTATTCACTGTATCTGATGTCCACGATCCCGGGCTCGTTCATCCCGCCCGAGGACAATGGCCGCGTGACCGTCTCGGTCGAACTGCCACCCGGCTCGACCCTGGCCGACACGCGCAAGACCACGCAACTGATCTACCAAAAACTGCAAGACATCCCTTACGTGGAATCAGTCCTGATCATGGGCGGCACCTCGCCGACCGGTGATCTTGACCCGCGCAATGCCGCCATCACGCTTGTGCTTGACAATCTCGACCATGGCCTCTCGCTGAAGCTCAGCCAGCTTCTGGCCAAGACACCCTTCATCGGGCCGCTTCTGCCCGCCGTCGCGAACAAGGGCCGGCCCATCCCGCAATCCGAAATCGCCGCCGAGGTGTTCCGCAGGCTCGCCTCGGTGCCCGACATCCGCGTCCAGAAACTCGACGACCGCGGCGGGCATGAGTTTTCCTATGCCATCCTTGCCGACAACGAACAGGATCTGAACGGCGCGGTGAAGATGGTGCTTGACGCCCTGCGCTCGGTGCCCTCCCTCGTCGATGTCGTGGCCGATGGCGCGCTGCCCCGCCCCGAGGTGCAAATCACGCCCCGCCCGGAAGAGGCCGCACGTCTGGGCATCACCGCCGCTGCGATTGCCGCGACCGTGCGTGTCGCCACCGTGGGTGACTACGAAGGCTCGCTGGCCAAGGTTTCGCTCGACAGCCGTTTGATCCCGGTCCTCGTGCGCCTGGACAATGTCAGCCGTGAAGATGTCACGCGCATCGCCGGCCTCAAGATACAGACCAATACCGGCCAGATGGTTCCCCTGTCCACCGTGGCCGATATCAAGCTGGGCGAGGGGCCCGCAACCGTCAAACGCTTCAACCGTCAGCGCACAGCGACCATCGGTGCCAACCTGCCGGTCGGCGTGGCCCTCGGCGTGGCGACCGCCGATTTCGAAGCGGCAACCAAGAACCTGAAACTGCCCGGCACCGCCCGCCTGTCCGCCACCGGCGACAGCGAGATTCAGGCCGAGCTTTCCGCCTCCTTCGGCAAGGCCATGCTGCTGGGCCTGCTGTTGATGCTGTCGGTGCTGATCTTGCTGTTCCGCTCGGCCATCCAGCCCTTCACCATCCTGCTGTCGCTGCCGCTGGCCATCGGCGGCGTGGCTGCGGCGCTGATCGTGACCGGCTCGCCGATCTCGATGCCGGTCCTGATCGGCTTCTTGATGCTGATGGGCATCGTGTCCAAGAACGCCATCCTGCTGGTCGACTTCGCGGTCGAGATGCGGGCCCATGGCATGTCCCGCCTGCAAGCCGTGGTCGAGGCTGGCCACAAACGCGCCCGCCCGATCGTGATGACCTCGATCGCCATGTCGGCGGGCATGTTGCCCTCGGCACTGGGTGTGGGCGAGGGCGGCAGTTTCCGCGCCCCCATGGCCACCGCTGTGATCGGCGGTGTGATCGTGTCCACCGTGCTGTCGCTTGTCGTCGTGCCCGCCTTCTACCTGATCATGGACGATCTGTCCTGGCTGCTGGGCAAACTGCTCGGCAACCTGATCGGCAAAAAAGAGGCCGAGCCCGAGGCGCCCGAAAATGCGATCCTCGCCGAACGCATCGCGCTTCTGGCCGCCGAGCAATCCGACCTGAGGGACCGGATGGAGGCGCTGCGCGACGATCAGCTTGGCAACAGACGCCTGAAGCGCCCCGACCTCGCCGCCGAATAGATGGCGCAAGACTACCGCCGCACCGATACCGCCCCCCGCGCGGCAAACAGCTTGCCAGAAATGGTAAACTGTGGGTAAAACTTGCACGCATTCACAGCTTTTCAGTCCATCAGGGGGAATTGATGCCAACCAACTACGTCATTTCCACAGCCGACATCCGGAGCGGCTACACATTGAATCTCGCGGCGGGCGACTCGCTTGTGGTCACGACCGGCGCCGGCATCTACTGGTCGGCAAACAGCGTGATCACTTATGAGCCAGCAGTGGAAGGCAGCAATCCCAGCAAGTACGTCATCATGGGCTCTGTCGTGATTGACACCTTCGCGGTTGGGGGCAGCAGCGAGTTCCGTGTCGGAATCCAAGGCTCTGTCTTAGTCGGTAATGGACTGGGACTTGGCAACGGAGGCAGCTCTTGCAACCTGACAAATGACGGCATCATTTCCGCCACAAACGTTTATTTTTGGGCCATCTTTTGCGATGGCAGTTACAACTCGATCGTGAACAACGGCACGATTTCCGGCAGTTATGGCGTTTATTTGGGCAGCTTTGGGAACGTCTTGTACAATGCCGGTCTGATCTCGGCGCAAATCTATGGCGTAACAATGGATGGCACCAGCGCAAGTGCGTACAATTCCGGCGAAATCGTGGGTTCCTTCGGCATATACATCGCTGGTGAGAACAATGACCTTCCGAGCTCCATGTCCGTCACCAACACGGGCACCATCAACAGCGAAAATTATGGCATCTATGCTGGCTTGGACCTCGCTTCGTCCGCCCTGACGATCAAAAACTCGGGCACGATCAGCGGAAAATACTCTTCGCTGTTGCTTTACGACTCGCCCGATACCGTCACCAATACCGGCACGCTGAACGGCGATGTCTCCTTGGGGGGCGGCGCCGATATCTTCGACAGCCGCTCGGGCACCGTCAATGGCATCGTCAACGGCGGCTTGGGCGCTGACACCTATTTCACCAATGACCACAACCTGTGAATCGTGGAAACCGGGACAGACATCGACACGGTCAATGCCGCGACCAGCTATCGTCTGGGCGACAGCGTCGAAAATCTGACCCTGCTCGGCGCCAACAATTTCAACGGCTTTGGCAATTCCGCGAACAATGCCCTGTTCGGCAATGCCGGCGACAACCGTCTTGTCGGGCTAGAGGGCAGTGACAGCCTTCGCGGCGATCTTGGCGATGACAGGCTGGTCGGTGGCCTTGGGGCAGACAGCCTTAATGGCGGCGACGGCGATGACGTGCTGCTGGGCAATATCGGCAATGACACCCTGCGCGGGTTTGAGGGCGATGACCGTCTGACCGGTGCCGCCGGCCTTGACCTCCTCTTCGGCGGCGGCGGCGCGGATACCTTTCTCTTCACCGCCCGGAACCAGTCCGGCGCGACCAACGCCACTGCAGACAGGATTGTCGATTTCACCCAGGGCGAAGACATCATCAATGTCGCCGCAATCGATGCCAATGCGACCAACGCAACCTCCAACGACGCCTTCACCTTCATCGGCACCGCGGCGCTGACCGCCGCCGGTCAGTTGCACTACGTCCAGACCGGCGGCAACACCTTTGTCGAGATGGAGGTGAACGGCGTCGCTGGCGCCGACATCATCATCCGCCTGGACGGCCTGATCACCCTGACCGCCGCCGATTTCGTGCTGTAACCGCCCCTCAGGCGGCAAACCGTCGGGACTGTTGCGGGTTGCTCCAGTCCCGCCGCCGCAAAAGCCCTCCCCACCCCTCGCC
>JBAXXO010000103.1:0-10594 GCA_037127855.1 Alphaproteobacteria bacterium | reverse complement strand
CTGCTCAGCGGACTTGACGGCAATGACACGCTGGATGGCGGCTCGGGCAATGACGTGATGCGCGGCAGCACGGGGGCTGACCGGCTGTTGGGCGGGACGGGCGCTGACACGCTGGACGGCGGCGCGGACAATGACGCGCTGTTCGGCGGGTCGGAGGCGGACCGGATCAATGGCGGCGACGGCAATGACGAGGTCAATGGCGATGCCGGGGCCGATGTGATGTTCGGCGACGCCGGCAACGACGTGTTGGATGGCGGTGCGGATGCCGATGTCGTCAACGGCGGATCGGGCAATGACTTGATCATTGCAGGCACCGGGGACGTGCTGGACGGGTCAACCGGGACCGACACGGTGTCTTTCACCCTGATGGGCAGCCGCTTTCAATTTCCGGGCGTCTTCAACGTGATCAGTCTGGAGGCGGCCACCTCGATGGGTGTGACGCTGGCGGGGTTCGAGAATGTCATCGGCACCAGTGGCGCCGACCAGATCACCGGCAACGTTGGGGCAAATGTTCTGACCGGCGGTGTGGGAGGGGACATTCTGAACGGGCGCGGCGGCAATGACACGGTCGATGGCGGCACGGGCAATGACAACGTGCTGGGCGAAACCGGCAATGACAGCCTGATTGGCGGCACCGGCGATGACAGTCTGGATGGCGGATCGGGTGTGGACCGCTTGCTGGGCGGCGATGGTAACGACCTGATGAATGGTGGGTTGGACGGTGACGCGCTGTTCGGTGACAACGGCAATGACGTCATGCATGGCGACAACGGCAATGACGAATTGCAGGGCGGGTCGGGCAACGACGTGATGACCGGCGACATTGGCGATGATGCGCTGTTCGGAGGCCTGGATGCCGACAACCTGAGCGGCGGCGTCGGGGCGGATGATCTGGTGGGTGGTCAGGGCGATGATGTTTTGGCCGGCGATGCGGGGGCCGACCGGATGTCGGGCGGCGACGGGGCGGATGTGTTCGTGTTCCGCTCGACCACCGACTCGCTCAACCAATTGGGCGGGGCGGATACGATCACCGACTTTGACGCGGTGTTCGACCGGATCGACCTGTCGGCGATTGATGCCAACAGCGCTGTGGCCGGGGATCAGGCGTTCCAGTTGGTGTTGGCCGGAAACGGTGCCGGGACCCTGCATGTCACAGTGATCGGTTCGGGGGCCACGGCAGTCACGCAGGTCGAGGCCAATGTCGATGCCGACGGCATCCCGGATCTGGTGTTCCAGCTGAGCGGGATCCTGAACTTGGATGCAGGCGATTTCGTTCTGTAATCCGCGCTGTGCAAATGGAAGCGCCCCGGCCATTGGCCGGGGCGTGTTGCTGTTCAGATCAAGGCCTCTCGCTGTTGATCACGGTCAGGAATGAACGCAACGCGCAACAATCCCAACGGCTTGCCCGTCTTGGATTGCACTTGATCTGACTCAGATTGAGTGCAACCCGTTCTAGATCACGAGAAAGTCGGTAGAGCTAAGGTTCAGCCCGGCTGTCAGCGTCGCGAACTGGACCGCCGCGCCATCACCATTGCCATCGGCATCGAAAGACAGCTTTCCGCTGTCGGTTTCATAGATCACGCGTTGCAGGTCGTTGGTGGCAGCCCCCGCGCGGTTCGCCACAAAGGCCGATCGCGCCAACCCACCGTCGGCCAGCACGGCAAAGACGGCATTGTCCAGCAGGATCGTGTCATTCATCACAGTGAAGTCGGTGATCTGGTCGATATTGGCGCTGCCAAGGTCGCTGTCAAACACGAAGGCATCCTCGCCGGTGCCGCCTGTGAGATGGTCAGCCCCCGCGCCGCCAGCAAGGATGTCGTCGCCCGCGTCGCCGTCTAGGATGTCGTCGCCCGCGTCGCCGTCAAGGGCATTGGCAAAGTCATTGCCGGTCAGCGCGTCATCATTCACCGAACCGATCAGATTCTCGACGCGGACAAAGGTGTCAAACCCCGAGGCCAAGCTGTTCTGTGCCACACGGATCGACAGATTTGCGGCCACGCCGCCTTCGCCAGCCTTGACGTTCAGATAGGACACGGTGTCGACGCCGTCGCCGCCGGTGAACACGTTGTCACCCTGATCGCCGGTCATCGTATCGTTGAAGCTGCTGCCGGTGATGTTTTCAAAGTTGCGGATGGCATAGGTGATTGTGCCGGATTTCGCCAGTTCGGTGGACAGGTCGATGTCAAAGCCGAATTTGGCGGTACCGAAAGAAACGGTGTCGATACCACCAAGCCCGTCCAGCACCGAGATCGTGGTGGTTCTGACCAGACTGGTGCTGTAATTGCCCGCCAGCACGTCGTTATAGTTGCTGCCGATAAGGTTTTCGAAATTGATTGCCGTATCGGTGCCCGAGCCACCGGTCTTCTGCTTGCCGGACGTGCCAAGGTCAAAGGTAATGCCCGAGGTGGCGCCGAATTCGTAAGACAGCGTGTCGCCGATCGAGGCCGTGCCGGACATCAGATTGGTGCCGCCGTCTACGACGTTGTTGCCAGTATTGACCCAGATCGTGTTGTTCAGGCCGTTGCCGATGCCGTTCATCGCTTCGCTGCCCATCAGGCGCAGGTTTTCAAGGTTGTTGCCCAGCGACTGGTTGACATAGGTCATCACAAGATCGGTGCCTGCGGACGGGTTTTCGGTGATCTCGTCACCCAGATTGTCGACGACATAGGTGTCATTGCCGCCGCCCCCGTTCATCTTGTCAGCCCCGGTGCGCCCATCGAGGATATTGGCGCCGGAATTGCCGTCCAGCCGGTTGTCAAGATTGTTGCCGATGCCGTTGATCGCCGATGTGCCGGTCAGAACCAGATATTCGACATTCGCGGTCAGCCGGTACGAGATGCTGGACTGGACGGTGTCAAGACCCTCGGCAGCACCGGCCAGTTCGACCACCACATCGGCGCCGTCGACGACATAGGTGTCATTGCCCTTGCCGCCAGTCAGGATATCGGCACCAAGGCCGCCGTCCAGAATGTTGGCGACGGCATTGCCGGTCAATTCGTCGTTGAAATTGCTGCCGGTCAGGTTTGTGATGCCGATCAGGCGGTCAATGCCCGAGCCTTGGGTGTCTTGTTCACCTGTCAGGTTCAGGTCGACGATGACGCCGAGGGTTGTGACGCTGCTGGTATCGGTGCTGGTGGTGAGTTTGGTGCTGTTCAGTCCGAGGAGTTTTACGGTCGCATAGGAGACGGTGTCATTGCCGCCCCCACCGTCCAGTTCATTGTTGCCGGCATTGGCGTAAAGCGTGTTGTTCAGGCCGTTGCCGGTGGCGTCGATATTGCCCGCGCCCATCAGGCGCAGGTTTTCAAGATTTGCCCCAAGCTGATAGCTGACCGAACTGGCGACCATGTCGACCTGGGTGCTGGCATTGCTGGTCTCGGTCACCCGATCGCCGCTGTTGTCAACGATATAGATATCGTTGCCATCGCCGCCGTTCATGGTGTCGGCACCTTTTCCACCGTTCAGCGTGTTGGCCTGACCGTTTCCTGTCAGGGTGTTGCGCAAAAAGTTACCCATGCCGACCAACGCCTTGTCGGTCAGGGCCAGGTCTTCAAGATTGGCGCCCAAGGCGTAGTTCACGCTGGAATTGACGGTGTCGATCTGGCTGGCAGCGCTGTTGGTCTCGACCACCTTGTCGGCCGCGTTGTCGACGACATAGGTGTCATTGCCGTCGCCGCCGACCATGCGGTCTGCGCCGGACTTGCCATCCAGAACATTGTCGGCAGCGTTGCCGATCAGGATATTGGCCAGCGTATTGCCGGTGCCATTGATGGCAGCGGCACCGATCAGGGTCAGATTCTCGACATAATTGGTGAGGGTGTAGGTGACGATCGCGTTGACGAGGTCGATGCCTGAACCGGCGAGGTTGTCTTCGGTGACGATGTCGGCGCTGTTGTCGACCCTGTAGGTGTCATCGCCGAGGCCACCGATCATCAGGTCACCGCCAGAACCGCCGTTCAGACTGTCATTGCCGCCAAGGCCCAGCAGCGCGTCATCGCCTGCGCCGCCGAGCATGGTGTTGTCGATGTTGCCGTTCAGGTCTGTCGTGCCCTCGCCCACCAACAGGGTGCCGGGCGATGTGAACTGCACGTTGGGCAAGGCGGTGACGGAACTGATGCCCAGATTGTCCAGCGCGATGCCGGACAGCGTGATCGACTTGCCATCTGCCGAAAACTGGACCCCGCCCGCGGTGCCGTTGATCAACAGTTCGGCCGGACGGATGCCGGTGTCGAACCGCAGCACGTCGTTCAAAGGATCGAAGTTGATCTTGGCATTGTTCGCCAGCGTGCTGAACAGATAAATCGTCATGTGGCCTCCTCGTTAACCAGAACCAGTTCGACACCCAGAACCGGAACGAGGGCGGCTAGTCCTTGATTGTGTCCAAAATATGAAAACAATGGTGCATTACAAAGGCAGGTTTGGGTGAGGGGACCAGTGCGGCCCTGCCGGTCGGACGGGCGGTTGCACGGGGGCTTGCTATCCGGCCTGCCATCGCCGAAGGTTTTGCTGTCGCTGTCCGTCAAAGTAAAGGTCTGGGATGAGCCTACCACGTTTGACCCCCGCCGAAATTGCCCTTGCCGAGGCGCAAGAGGCGTTGTCGCGTCAGGACATTGCCGCAGCCGTGGCCGCGTTTGAACGGGCGCGGGTGGCGGGTGCCTCGGCGCGGCTGACGGCGCGGGGGCATGCGCTGGCGCTGTGTGAGTTGGGGCGATTTGCCGAGGCTGTCGATGTCTATCGGCCATGGTTCGACAAGAACCAAAAGGACATGGCCACGGTCAATCTGATGGGGGTGTTGCTGAAGCGGGCCGGTCGGCTGAAAAATGCGGTCGAGGTGCTGGAGATTGCCCGCAAATTGCGCCCGCAAGAGCTGTCGCCGTGGCAAAATCTGGGAAATGTCCACGAGATGATGGGCGACCATGCCAAGGCGGTGCAGTTTTACCGCGGTGCGCTGCGACTGGAGCCGAAATCGGCCGAGCTGTGGCGGCTGATGGGTCGCGAATTGATGCTTCTGGGCAGGCTGGACGAGGCGGTCCAAAGCTATCGCAACGCCTTTGGTCTGCAGCCCGGCAGTACCGCGATCGTGGCGGCACTGGTGCAGGCATTGCAGCAATCGGGGCTGATCGACGAGGCGCGCGGGGTGGTCGCGCGGGTGCGCGGTGCTGCGCCGCAGGATGACGAGCTTGCCGTGATCGATGCGCGTCTGTCGTTTCGGACCGGCGATGCCGACCGCGCCCAGACCTTGCTGCGTGAGGTGATCGCGCGGGTGCCGGGTCATCTGAATGCCAATCTGCAACTGGCCACCATCGTCGGCGATGGCGACCGGGCGATGGTAAACGCCGCACTGGAGCGTGCCGTTGCAGCCCACCCGCAAAGCTTTGTGGCGCTGGAACGGCTGACCGAAAGCCTGTGCCGCAGCCGTTATGGCAGCGAGGCCGCGCATATCGAGCACAGTTACACGCTGGCCAAGCTGCTGATGGAGCGGTTTTCGGCGCATATTCCCCAGGCGGCGCGTACCTTGCGAACCGTCTTGATGCGGGTATTGGACGAGGACCGGATGGCGCAGACCGGCACGCTGTCCACCCTGCTGGCGCAGTGGCAGTCGGATGCGCCACATTCTGCCGTGCACTACGAACTGGGGCAGGTGGACACGCTGGACGACCGCTTGGCACTGGTGGAATGGCACCGGGCCTGGGGGCGGCGCGTCGGTGCCAAGATCGCGCCGGTAAAACGCCCGCAGACGCCGGCGCTGGCGACGGGCCGCAAGCTGCGCGTGGGCTTCATGTCGTCGGACCTGCGGCACCATCCCATCACCTATTTCGCGCTGCCGCTGCTGGAAGGCTATGACCGCGACCGGGTCGAGGTTTTTTGCTATTCCTTTTGTGAAAAGGACGCGGACGCTGTGCAGACTCATCTGCAGCGGCAGGTCACCGGGTTTCGCCTTTGGCCGCGCCGCCCGGATGCGCAGGTTGCCGAGGGGATCGCGGCGGACGGGTTGGACATTCTGTTCGAGCTTGGCGGATCGACGGCGATGAACAAGCTGGAGGTGATGGCATATCGACCGGCCCGGCTGGGGGCCAGTTGGCTGGGCTATCCGCATTCGGCCGGGTTGGCGCAGATCGACCTGATCCTGACCGATCCCTTCATCCGGCCCGCTGATCCGCGGTTGCTGATCGAGCGGCCTTTCGAGATGCCGGAAACCTGGGTTGCGCTGTCACGGATGTTTGCCGCCCATGAGATTGCCGGGGGCACTCCGCAGGCCCGCAAGGGGCATCTGTCGTTTGGCACCGCCAACAACCCGTACAAATACACCGCCGCCTGTCTGGATGCATGGGCCGGGGTGTTGCGCGCCGTGCCGGGGTCGCGATTTGTGTTCCTGCGGCCCGAAGGGGCGGTGGACAGTTTCATTGCTGGTGCCCGCAGCGTCTTTGCCCGCCGCGATGTGGATCCCGACCGGCTGGACTTTATCGGCGTGCGGGGCGATCACATGCGCCATTACAATGAAATCGACATTGCGCTGGACAGTCTGCCCCATGTCGGCGGAACGACGACCTGCGAGGCGTTGTGGATGGGTGTGCCGACGATCAGTCTGGTGGGCCCGGGATTTCCCGAACGCCTGAGCTATTCCAATCTGTGTAATTCGGGGCTGGCAGATCTGGCGGTGGGTTCGGTGGCCGATTATGTCGCCAAGGCCGCGGAACTGGCCGCCGACCCCGCGCGGCGGTTGGCGCTGCGGCAGGGTATGCGGGCGCAGATCGCGGCCAATCCGCTGGGCCAACCCGAGCGGTTCACCCGCCATTTCTATGAACTTGCAGCAAAGGTGGCGGCGGAATGAAGGCGGTTATTCTGGCGGGTGGGCGGGGCACAAGGCTGTCGGAGGAAACCGGGCTGCGGCCAAAGCCCATGGTCGAGATCGGCGGGCGGCCGATCCTGTGGCACATCATGCAGATCTATGCCGCCCACGGGATTCATGATTTCGTGATCTGCCTTGGCTATCGCGGCTGGCAGATCAAGGAGTTCTTTCTGAATTACGGGCGTCTGTCGTCGGACCTGACCATTGATCTTGCCAGCGGTGCGGTCGAGGTCTTGCGCCCGGCAGCCGAGCCTTGGCGGGTGACGCTGATCGACACCGGCGAAGACACCCAGACCGGCGGGCGCTTGGCGCGGGTCGGCCATCTGCTGCGTGATCAGCCGGCCTTTTGTCTGACCTATGGTGACGGGGTCAGTGATGTCGACATCACCGCCAGCATCGCCTTTCACCGCGCCCATGGGCGGCAGGCCACGGTCACGGCCGTTCTGCCGCCGGGCCGGTTCGGCGCGCTGGACCGGCAGGGCGACCGTGTCGCCGCCTTTACCGAAAAGCCGGCGGGCGACGGCGGCATGATCAATGGCGGCTTTTTCGTGCTGTCACCGCAGGTGCTGACCCGCATCGCAGGGGATGCGACGCTGTGGGAACAAGAGCCGCTGAAGGGTCTGGCGCGTGATGGCGAGTTGATGGCCTTTGACCATCACGGCTTTTGGCAACCGATGGACACGCTGCGCGACCGCGACCATTTGCAGGCGCTGTGGGACAGGGGGCAGGCGCCGTGGAAGATTTGGTAAGGCGGCCCAGTCCGGGCTTTTGGGCAGGCCGTCATGTTGTCTTGACCGGGCATACCGGGTTCAAGGGGGCGTGGGCCGCGCGGATGCTGGCGGCGGTTGGGGCGCGCGTCACGGGTTTTGCGCTGCCGCCCCAGCCCGGCCCCGGCGCCTATGACGCGCTGAAGGTCGGGGCGGGGCTGGCGCGGGATGTTCAAGGCGACCTGCGGCAGGCCGAGGCTTTGCACGCGGCCTTGGCCGGGGCCGATGTGGTGCTGCATCTGGCGGCGCAGGCCATCGTGTCCGAGGGTTTTCGCGACCCGGTCGGGACATGGGGCAGCAATGTCACGGGCACGTTGAACCTGCTGCAGGGCCTGCGCGGGTCGGGCGCGCAGGCCGCCGTCATCGTGACCTCGGACAAGGTGTACCGCAATGCGGGTGGGCGGGCCTTTGTGGAAAGCGACGCGCTGGGCGGTGACGACCCCTATTCGGCCTCAAAAGCGGCGTGCGAGATTTTGGTGGCCAGCCCACAGGGCGGCCTATGATGACCTGCCGCCGCTGGCAACGGCGCGGGCGGGCAATGTGATGGGGGGGGGCGATTTCGGGCGCGACAGGCTGATCCCCGATCTGGTGCGGGCGACGCAGCGGGACAGGGCGCTGGTGCTGCGGCATCCGTCGGCCACGCGGCCCTTTCAGCATGTGCTGGATGTGGTGGCAGGCTATCTGCTGCTGGCCGAGGCGCTGGTGGCGGGCGATGCGCCCTTGGCGGTGAATTTCGGCCCGGCCGAGGCGGAACTGTCGGTGACCGATCTGCTTGGGCATTGGCAGGCGGTGACGGGGGTCGCGCTGAACTGGCGGCTGACGGATTCGCCGTCGATGCCGGAAAAATCGCGGCTGGCGCTGGACAGCGCGCTGGCGCGTGACCGTCTGGCCTGGGCACCGCGCCTGACCACGGTTCAGGCTGTCACGCAGACCGCCGCGTGGTATCACGACTGGGCGGCGGGCGCAGACATGGCCGACGCGAGCGATGCGGCGATCCGCAGCTTTGTGGAAGGATAGAGCATGACGACCGGACATATCACCCGGTGCCGGGCCTGTGGTGCCGCCTTTGGCCCGGTCTTTTGCGATCTTGGCACCATGGCTGTCGCCAACTCCTATCTGCCGCCCGAGGCTGACCCGGACGCCGAGCCGTGCTTTCCGCTATGCGCCGTGGTTTGTTCGCACTGCCGGATGGTGCAACTGGATCATGTGGTCGATGCGACGGGAATTTTTCGTGACTATGCCTATTTCTCGTCAGCATCGTCATCCTGGCTGGACCATGCACGGCGGTTTTGTGACGCGATGACGGCGCGGCTGGGCTTGGGGGCGCAGTCGCTGGTGATCGAGGTTGCCTCGAATGACGGGTATCTGCTGAAGAATTTCGTGGCAGCAGGAATTGCCTGTCTGGGCATCGAACCTGCCGCCAATGTCGCGGCTGCGGCCGTGGCGGCGGGCGTGCCGACCGAGGTGGTGTTTCTGGGCCCACAGACCGCAGCCGAGGTGGTGGCCCGTCAGGGACGCCGGGCCGATCTTGTGGTGGCCAACAATGTGCTGGCGCATGTGCCTGACATCAATGGATTTGTCGCGGGACTGGCCTTGCTATGCGCGCCGGACGGCGTGCTGTCGGTCGAGGCGCCGCATTTGCTGAACCTTGTCGATGGCGTGCAGTTCGACACCATCTATCACGAACACTATGCCTATTGGTCGTTGCTGGCGGTAGAGCGGCTGTTTGCCCGCCACGGGCTGCATGTGTTCGATGTCGAGGCTTTGCCGACCCATGGCGGCAGTTTGCGGATTCTGGCCTCGTCCAGCCTGCGAACGGTGTCAGATGCGGTTGTCGCCTTGCGTCAGACCGAGGCGGCGCGCGGGCTGGACGGGGATGCGTTTTATCAAGGCTTCAACGCCCGTGTGGCCGGGGTGCTGGCGGAGTTTCGAAACTGGTCGGCGGCACGGGCGGCCAGTGGGCGCAGGGTGGCGGGCTATGGGGCGGCGGCCAAGGGCAATACCTTTCTGAAGGCCGCGGGCATGGGGGCGGGGGATTTGCTGGCGGTGGCCGATCTGTCGCCTGCCAAACAGGGGCGGCTTTTGCCGGGCAGCCATATTCCCGTCCTGTCGCCACAGGCGCTGCTGGCGTTGCAGCCCGACGACATTCTGATCCTGCCGTGGAACATTGCGCCCGAGATTGTCGCGCAATTGCGCGATGCGGGGTTTCGGGGTGATCTGTGGACTGCGATTGCGCAGATGCGGAGGTGGTGATGCAGTTGCAGGCCACGCCGTTGCAGGGGGTCTGGGCGGTGGAAAGCCAGGCGCAATGCGATGACCGTGGCAGTTTCCGCCGCGCATGGTGTGCCGACAGTTTCGCGGCGGCGGGCGTGGTGTTTCAGCCCTTGCAGGCCAGTCTGTCCACCAATACCGCCTTGCACACCTTGCGGGGGATGCATTGGCAGGCCGACCCGCATGGCGAGCAGAAACTGGTGCGCTGTGTGGCAGGCGCGGTGTGGGACGTGGCGCTGGACCTTCGGCTGGACAGTCCGACATTCGGGCAGTGGCATGGCACCGACCTGACCGCCGAGGATGGCCGCGCGCTGTTCTTGCCGCGGGGGGTGGCGCATGGTTTCATCACCCTGACGGCGGGGGCGGTGGTGGAG
This sequence comes from Alphaproteobacteria bacterium, assembly GCA_037127855.1. Classification (GTDB taxonomy): domain Bacteria; phylum Pseudomonadota; class Alphaproteobacteria; order Rhodobacterales; family Rhodobacteraceae; genus Stagnihabitans. Next base: position 335 of record JBAXXO010000103.1, on the reverse strand, counting down.
TATCTGATCGACACGCCGCATGTGGCGCAGGCCGGGCGCGGTGCGCGGTGGAATGATCCGGGCTTTGCAATCCGCTGGCCTGCCAGCCCGGCCGTCATGTCGGACCGCGACCGCGATTGGCCGAATTTCACCCGATGACCGGTTCCGTGCTGCTGACGGGGGCGGCGGGTTTGGTCGGGCGGGCCGTGCTGGCCGAACTGCGGGGGCAGGGATATGTCGTGCATGCGGTGGGTCGGCAGGCCGGGGCGGCGCAGCCCGGTGTGATCTGGCATCAGGCTGATCTGCTGACGCCTGCCGGGCGCGCGGCTGTCGCGGGACTGGCACCGCGCATGGTG
>JBAXXO010000102.1:0-10690 GCA_037127855.1 Alphaproteobacteria bacterium | reverse complement strand
CGACACAGCCCGCAATGCCGCCTTGTGCTCTTCGCTCGCCGTGACAGGGGATAGTCCAGCCATGCCGAGCCCCCGCCAAACCCTGCAAAAACTGAATCACACCCGCAATCCGGTGGCCAGCCCGCGCGAACATGCTTGGGCGGCTGTGGCCGTTGTTGAAACGGCCTGCTATGCCCATGCCTAGGACCTTTGCCGCTTTGAAATTGGGGTGCAACTGGGGGCTTGATCGACTCGAAAATGTAAGGCAAAGTTGACACATGACTGTATCAACAAGCTTACATACCAATAGTCGTCCCCACCCGAAAGCCATGTTGGAGCTGATCAAGCCCATCACCTGGTTTCCGCCAATGTGGGCCTATTTGTGCGGCATCGTCTCGGTCGGCGTGTCGCCATGGTCGTCTTGGCCCTTGGTTCTGCTGGGTGTGGTTCTGGCGGGGCCTGTTGTCTGCGGCATGTCGCAAGCGGCGAATGACTGGTGCGATCGTCATGTGGATGCCGTCAACGAACCGCATCGTCCGATTCCTTCCGGGCGTATCCCGGGGCGATGGGGGCTTTGGATCGCGCTGGCGATGTCCGTTCTGTCTTTGGCCTTGGGGGCATTGCTGGGTCCGTGGGGTCTTGCCGCGACCGTGGTGGGTGTGCTGGCTGCGTGGGCCTATTCGGCCGAGCCCATCCGGTTGAAACGTTCGGGCTGGTGGGGCCCTGGGCTGGTCGGTCTATGCTACGAGGGCCTGCCATGGTTTACCGGTGCTGCCGTGTTGTCGCAGGGGCTGCCGTCCTTTCAGGTGATCACTGTGGCGCTCCTTTATGCCTTTGGCGCGCATGGCATCATGACACTGAATGATTTCAAGGCGCTGGAGGGTGATCGTCAGCATGGTGTCCGCTCATTGCCTGTGACCTTGGGGCCAGATGTGGCCGCACGCGTTGCCTGCACGGTGATGGGCCTGGCGCAGGCTTTGGTAATTGCGCTGCTGCTGGTCTGGGGCAAGCCCGGTTACGGGATGCTCGTGGGGCTGCTGCTGTTTTGGCAGATTCGCGCGATGGGCACGTTGCTAGCTGACCCGAAGGGCAAGGCATCGTGGTATCAGGCCACAGGGATTGCCATGTATGTCAGCGGCATGATGATCACGGCTTTGGCGCTGCGCAGCATGGAGGTCTTGTCGTGAAGTACCTGTCCTGGTTCTCGATATTCCGGCTTGGTGCGGTGCAACTTTGCCTTGGGGCGATAGTGGTCATCTGCACGTCGACCTTGAACCGGCTTATGGTGGTCGAGGCGGCTTTACCGGCAGTGCTGCCGGGATTGCTGGTGGGGCTGCATTACGCGGTTCAGATGTCGCGCCCGACCTGGGGCTACAAGTCGGATACTGGCGGCGACAGGACCAGGTTCATAATTATGGGAATGGCAGCGCTTTCTCTCGGCGGGTTTCTGGCAGCCTTTGGGTTTGTGGTGATGGCGGCCAACTTCTGGGCTGGGCTGGGCCTATCCGTGTTGGCCTATACGATGATCGGCATGGGTGTGGGTGCGTCGGGAACCTCGTTGCTGGCCTTGTTGGCCACAACGACTCATCCGCGCCGCAGGGCAGCGGCGGCAACGATAACATGGTTGATGATGATATTTGGCATTGCCGTGACTGCAACGGTTGTCGGCAAATCACTTGACCCCTATTCGCCTGAACTGCTGCTAAAGGTGGTGGCGCTGGTTGGCGTTGTTGCATTGATGCTGACCACGCTGGCGGTCTGGGGGATCGAAGCACGCCACGCAGGTGTCCCTGAGCCGCAGCGCGACGCAATGCCCTTTCGGCAGGGTCTGGCGCAGATCTGGGACGAACCGCGCGCTCGCAATTTTACCATCTTCATCTTTCTGTCGATGGTGGCCTATTTCATGCAGGAATTGATCCTAGAACCCTATGCAGGGCTGGCCTTTGCCTTCACCCCCGGCCAATCAACCCAACTATCGGGCGCACAGAACGGCGGTGTGTTCATCGGCATGCTGACGGTCGGCATCGCAGCAACCGGATTGCGGATCGGGTCGTTGCGGGCTTGGGTCATGTCCGGCTGCGCAGGCTCAGCCGTGGCCCTGCTGGTGATAGCATTGGCCGGGCAGATGCCGAGCGGGCCGGCGATCCTGCAGCCCGCAACGATGGTCTTGGGGTTTTTCAATGGCATGTTTGCGGTGGCTGCGATTGGCTCGATGATGGCATTGGCCGGCGAAGGTCGCGAAGAGCGCGAGGGCACGCGCATGGGCCTTTGGGGGGCTGCACAGGCAGTTGCGGCGGGCTTGGGTGGTGTTGTGGGTGCAGGGGCCGTCGATGTGGCACGGCATTTCATGTCGACACCGACGGCCTTTGGATTGGTTTTCACAGTAGAGGCAGGGTTGTTCGTCGTGGCAACCCTGATGGCGTCGCAAATCATCGAGGGGCGGCAGACGGCCCCAATGGCAAATCTGGTTCCAGGAGAATAGCATGTTTGACGTGGTGGTAGTTGGCGGTGGACCCTCGGGATCAACGGCGGCAAATGACCTGACGCGGGCCGGGGTCAACGTGGCATTTCTGGACCGTGCAGGTCGTATAAAACCCTGTGGCGGGGCCATTCCGCCCCGGCTGATCGAGGATTTCTCAATCCCCGAAGACCAGCTTGTTGCCCATATAAACACCGCGCGGATGGTATCGCCCACGGGTCGTGCCGTGGACATACCGATCGAAAATGGCTTTGTCGGCATGGTCGACCGCGAGCATTTTGACGAGTTTCTACGTCAGCGTGCCGTGGCCAACGGGGCGAAACGCTTTACCGGCACCTACCTGCGATTGGCGCGCGACGCTGCCGGCACGCATGTGATCTATCGTGACAAGGCCAGCGGCGCGGAAATGCGCCTGACGACCAGGTTGGTGATCGGCGCGGATGGTGCGCGTTCGAATGTCGCCAAGACCGAGGTGCCTGGTGGCGACCGCATCCCCTATGTCATCGCCTATCATGAGATCATCAAAGCGCCTGCCAAAAGTGCCGACTATGACCCGGTGCGCTGCGATGTGATTTATGACGGAAAGATCAGCCCAGATTTCTATGGCTGGATCTTTCCACATGGCGATCAGGTCAGCGTCGGGATGGGCACCGGCATTGACGGCATTGATCTGAAAAGCGCCACGGCCGACTTGCGCAAATCGGCCGGCCTGACCAGTTGCGATACCATCCGCCGCGAAGGCGCCCCGATCCCGCTGCGCCCTATGGACCGTTGGGACAATGGCAGCGATGTCGTGCTGGCGGGTGATGCCGCCGGCGTCGTGGCGCCATCGTCGGGCGAGGGGATTTATTATGCGATGGCAGGTGGCCGCGCGGCCGCGACGGCAGCGCAGGCTGCACTTGCAACCGGACGGGCCTCCAAACTGCGTTTGGCCCGGAAGATGTTCATGGCCGAGCACGGGACGGTGTTCAAGGTACTGCGTTCGATGCAGGATGCGTATTACAAATCCGACGAACGGCGTGAGCGGTTTGTCAGCCTGTGTCATGACGTGGACGTACAAAAATTGACTTTTGAGGCCTATATGAACAAGAAGCTGGTCAATGCCAGGCCGATGGCGCATCTGAAGATCGGGTTCAAGAATGTCCGGCATCTGATGGGATGGGTCGCCCCCGAACACGTATGACCGGAGCAAGCATGATCGAGATGGTTCCCGCCTATGTCAGCGGTGTGCTAACCCCGGTGGAAAAACTGGAGGTGCATCAGCGTGGGCTCAAGCATCTGGCCGTCTCGGTCTTTGTGATGAATGGCGACAAGACCTTGCTGCAACGTCGTGCGATGTCGAAGTACCATACGCCCGGTCTGTGGACCAATACCTGCTGCACTCATCCCCGTTGGGGAGAGGACCCTGCCGCCTGCGCCTTGCGGCGGCTGGATGAAGAACTGGGCATCACCGGCCTGACCCTGAAACGCGCTGGCGGGACCGAATACCGCGCCGCAGTTGGGCCGGGGTTGACCGAGCATGAAGTCGTCGATCTTTTTGTGGCCGAGGCCCCCGACACTTTGTTCATCGAACCAAACCCCGACGAGGTCAGCGAAACGGCTTGGGTCACACTGCCCGTTCTTGCCCGTCGTGTTGTGGCAGAACCAGCCCGCTTTACCCCTTGGTTGCGGATTTATCTTGCCGAAGGCTGGGGCGAGGTCGCACAGACCCTGACCCAGCGGAACGAGACTGCGCATGCCTGATCTGGCCACGCGTCGTGTGATGTTGCTGGGCGCAACCGGCACCATAGGTCGCGCCACCGCCGAGGCGTTGCTGGCCAAGGGGCATGACGTCGTGTGCTTTGTCCGTTCTGCGTCGGGCGATCCGCGCAGGGGCCTGCCCGCCGGCTTGACGCTGCGTTTTGGCGAGGTGACGGATCCTGTTTCACTGGAACATCAGGGCTTTGCCGGCGAAAGATTCGATGTGCTGGTCTCGTGCCTTGCCTCCCGTACCGGCACCCCCCTCGATGCGCAGGCAATCGACTGCAAGGCCCATGTCGACGCTTTGCGATTGGCCAAAGCGGCGGGCGTGTCGCAGATGGTGTTGTTGTCAGCGATCTGCGTGCAGCGTCCGCTTTTGGCATTTCAGCAGGCCAAACTGGCTTTTGAGGCTCAGCTGGTGACCTCGGGTCTGGATTACGTGATCGTCCGTCCGACGGCATTCTTCAAATCCCTGTCGGGGCAGGTCGAGCGGGTTCGGCAAGGCAAACCGTTCCTGCTGTTTGGTGATGGCAGTTTGACCGCCTGCAAGCCGATCAGCGACGCTGATCTTGGCCACTATCTGGCCGAGTGTCTCGACAACCCCGAACGCCGCAACCGCATCTTGCCCATCGGCGGTCCCGGCCCGGCGATAACCCCACTGCAACAGGGCGAAGAGCTGTTTCGCCTACTGGGTCAGCAGCCGAAATATCGCCACGTCCCGGTGGCCATGATGGATACGATCATCGGCACCCTTGGCCTGTTGGGCCGCGTGGTTCCCAGATTGCGTAACAAGGCTGAACTGGCAAGGATCGGTCGCTATTATGCCACGGAATCGATGCTGGTTCTCGACCCCGATACCAAGGCCTACAACGCCGATGCAACGCCCTCGACCGGCAGTGAAACGCTGTTCGGGTATTATGACAAGCTGGTAAAAGAGAAGGCTGTCGTCAATCTCGGCGAACATGCCATATTTCAGCGCAATACAGCTTGAACCATGGGCCAGAGTCCGGCGGTGTCAAATCACCCGCCTGCGCGCGCATCCCGTGGCAATCTGCTCCATGAAGGCAAAGGCCTGATCGAAATCTGCGGCTGTGGTGTCAGCCCCATTGATGCCGTCCAGCGTAACACCCATCGACGTGATCTGACCGCATACCATAAGCCGCGACCGGGGGTTGCTGAACCGCAGGGCAACGATCAGCTTCAACAAGGCCGGCAGAGCCCGTCTTGTGCTGGCCGAAATCCCGATCAGCGCGGTGTCGCGCCCCTCCAACGCATGAACCAATTCATCATGGGCAAGGCCGGTGAACAACTCGATGTCCCAGCCCTTGTCGCGGGCCATGTCTGCGGCGATCGTGATTCCCAAGGTATGGTTGTCGCCCGGAACGCTGACAAACACCGCCGAGCGACGTATGTCGAGTGGATGAGTCGGTCTTTGCAGCCGCATGATCCGCAGAATGGTATATATGCGACCAGCAGCCATGGTCACCTTGTAAAATGAAAGCTGATCATCCTCCCACCATTCGCCAAGGCGCCGCGCGGCAACAGCCAGATAGGATTGGCACAGTTCGTCGTAACTGGCACCCTCGCCTTTTGCTTGTTCAATCAGAGGAATGGCGGCCAAAGGGTCCGGCGCCAACAGTGCATGACAAAGGCCATCGATCTGATCCGTTGTCGGCTTGAACGGAAAACCCGTCGTGCCGCGCCGGTTGTTTGCCACCCGCTTCACAACTTCCTGCGCCAGCGCAGCAAGAGTGGTTTCAGGAAGCTGTTGACGGATGACTTCCATTTCTGAAAACGCCCGCTCAAGTTGCAGCCTATCCAGCAGCATTGGCTCCGACATGTTGACCTCCCCCAAAGTCAGCGACGAGATTCTTGGTGCAGGGTTCTTTGCCCACTTCTTGCACATCGTGGAAACTTAGCGGGTTCTGTCGTTCTGGCAAGATAGATAAACGCCTGACCGACGACAGGGCCTGTGACATTGATCGTGTAGCGACCAGTTCAGGGCGTTTTCCCGTCAAAGCAATCTTTCACTGCTTCCATGTCGAAATGCAGGGCTCTGAAGTGGCATTTGAACAGAAGGGCGATGAAGTTTCATGCGCCCAAGTCCTGACAGGGGAAGGAATGGCAAGATGACCGTTTCGAAACTGACAAATAGAGGTAGTAAATCGGCAGCGCCGGCGCGGGTTTGCTGTGGAACCTCTATGGTGTCTATCATGACTTGAGCTGTCTATCGGCCACAACCGAGGGGTTGATGACCGCAGGGATGACGCAAGCACAGGCCTAGCCTCATCCGCACCTGCCGGTCTGGATGACAGTCGTTCTTGGTTTGAGCGTCTTTGGCGGGTTGCGCGGCAGCAGCTTGCTGCTGATGCACATCAAGCTGGCAATGCCGGTCCTGTCGGTGTCCTTGGCGGGCTATTTTTCTTGTTTGTGTGCGACTTTTGTTTTGGCGTGTTCGCCAACATTCCCTCTCAATTGTACATTCTGGTCTTTGTTGTTGCCGTGGTGCTCGCGCTGCTGTGGGTCGCGCGACGTGTCGATGCCTGTGGCCGAACCAATTGCCCCTGACTCAGCTTCTCAACCGACCAATCTGAACCGTCTGAAACAGGAGACGACCATGCAATACATGATGATGCTGAATGAAAACGCCGAAGATTACGCCAAGCGCAATGATCCCCAGCAGTCTGGCACCTATTGGTGTGCTGGAATGCCTTTATCGGTGCCATGGCGCAGGCCGGCATCATAGTGCGCGGCGATGGCCTGATGGCCGCTATCACGCGATGCTGGACGACCCCGCGCCCTTTGCCGAAGAACAATTGAAGCTGCTGTTCGTCTGTGCCCAACCCGTGATTGATGCAACGGTCAGAATGCCCTGGATGCTGCGTTTTGTGCTGGGGCATTGCTGGCGCTGGACCAGACCGGCGCGGCCAGCAAACTGAACTCTCAGCCCTATTGGATGACACGCGCCCTTTGCTTGCAAGCACTGGACCCGTCGGATCTATCGCAGGCAACTTTCCGAACCGCCATCGCATTGACAACTGATCTGGCCATAACAGGCAGAGCATTCTGGGAAGAAAGCTGACCCAGATCAAAGCCAAGTTCAGGCAAAAGGCCATGCTGCGACGAACGCCAGCAAATCATGAGCGCGCCCGGCCCCGAGCGGATAGACAAGAACGATGGAAATCTCGAACCCAGCCAAACCACAGCACGCCGTGACTTCCGTTCTTCCATTGGCATCCCCCGCAGATGCCATCCAAGTCCCCGCCATCCACCGACCGGACGCCTCAAAGCCCTGGCCAGCACCGAAACCCCCATGGACCGTGCCGTTGATCGTGGTCGCCGGTCTGGCCGCCGCAGCGCTTTGGTACACGCAATCCTGGAGTTCCGCGATTCCCACCGTGGTCACTGAGACGATTGCACCCGCTCCGCTGTCCCGCGTGTTGGCGTTGAATGGCCGCATCGCCACCCTGCACCCCGTAAACGTCACCGCCAGCATTTCCGGCACGGTCCTGACCGTCACCCGATCCGAGGGTGACACCGTAGCCATGGGCGAGCCGTTGGTCTTGATAGACGCGTCCAGCCAGCAAGCCGCCGTGCGTCAGGCCCGCGCCGCCCTGGATTTCGGCACTTTGGCACAGCAGCAGCGCGCAGCAGATGTCACCCGGCTTCAGGAATTGGGCACCGTCATCGCCCGCACCGCGCTCGAGGATGCCAACCGCCTGCTGCAACAAGCCGACCAAGAGGTCGGCCGCCTGTCCGCCCTGTTCCAGCAGGCCGAGATCTTGTTGGCAAAATATACCATATCGGCCCCGATCGCGGGCACGGTGCTGGCCCGCAACGTTGAACCCGGCCAGACCGTCAACACCGCAACCATCCTGTTCACCCTGTCCGACCTGTCCGCCCCCGTTGTGCAGACAGAGGTGGATGAGGCCTATGCAGCACAAATCGCCCTCGGCCAGCCGGCCATCCTGCAATTGGTCGGCGAGACGGTCATCCATCCCGGCAAGGTCAGCTTTGTCGCGCCGAGTGTAAATGCTGATACCGGGTCGCTTGTGGTCAAGATAACGCCCGATCAGCCCTTGGCAGCCCCCGTCGGCCTGACGGTCACCGCGAATATCGTGGTCGACAACCAGCCCACCGCACTGTCCATACCCCGCGCGGCCCTGACGTCGGGCACCGGTGCACCCTCGGTGATGGTCGTGCAAGGCGGCGTTGCCCATCAACGTGACGTGACCGTTATCGATTGGCCCGCCGCAAGGCTGATCGTCACGCAGGGGTTGGTGGCGGGTGATCTGGTCATAACTGACCCGACGGGCATCAAGGACGGGCAATCGGTCAAGGTTTCGACCGCAAAGCTAGCGCCGAAATAGATGATTTACGCGGTGAAAATCGCCACGCGCTATCTGACAGCCTCCAAGGGTCAGACAGCGCTGTTGGTGTTTGGTGTGGCTGTCGGTGTCTTCATCTTCATCTTCATGTCAGCCCTGATTGGCGGACTGGCGCAGTTCATGGTCGCGCGGATTGTCGGTGACATGGCCCATGTCACCATTCAGGCCGAGGATTCCGACCCCGCCCATTTGCTGCCCCCCGACGGCATCCTGTTTGTGCCGCAAAAGACCGCCCTGCGCGTCGCGACCTTGCGCAACACCGAGAATTTTGTACCGATGATCGCGGCCCTGCCAGGCGTCAAGGCGGTGTCGCCGCAGATCACCGGATCGGGCTTTGTGACCCGCGGCGCGCAATCGACCCAGATCAGCATCAATGGCGTCGAACCGGGCAACGAATCGGCCATCCTGAACCTTGAGAACTACATGATCCAAGGTGAAACGCGCCTGGCGGCGGGCCAGATTCTGATCGGTCAGACCCTTGCCACCGATCTGGATGTCCGGCTGGGCCAGTCTGTCCACGTGACATCGACCGTCGGGATCGCGGCGGTCCTGACCGTGTCCGGCGTGTTCCTGATCGGTTCGGGCCTATCGGACAGCCGCACCGCCTATGTCAGCCTTGGCACCGCCAGGACGCTGTTTGCCATGCCGCAGGGCGTCACAAAGATCGAGATCAAGCTGGATGACATCAACACCGCCGACGTCACCAGCCGGCAGATCACGGCGCTGACCGGTCTGCCGGCCAAAAGCTGGACGGAACAGGCCGCACAACTGGTCGAAGCCCTGGCCGCCCAGGCGCGGGTTGGCTATGTGCTCAAGGCGATGGCCTTGATCACCATTGTGATCGGCGTGGCGTCGTCGATCCTGCTGTCAACCTACAGGCGCCGCCCGGAAATCGGCATCATGCGGGCGATGGGGGCTAGTCGCGGCTTTGTCGTCTTTGTCTTTGTCACCCAAGGCGGGTTGATCGGCCTGATGGGGGGGCTGATCGGGGCCACGCTCGGCTATCTGGTGCTGCTGCCCTTTCCGAATGCCGCGCAGTATCAGGCCGGCACCCTGCCATTGGACATCAATCAAGGCTCGTACGGGCTTGCCATCTTGCTGACCGTGATCGGTGCCATCCTTGCCTCCATCTTGCCTGCCCGATCCGCCGCCCGCGTCGATCCTGTCGCGGCCATCGGACAATGACCGCGCTTGTCAGCGTGCGGGATCTGGTCATGACCTTTGGTCAGGGCGATGCCGAAACCCAAGTGCTGCGCAACCTGAACCTTGATCTTGAAAAGGGTGAACTTACTGCCCTTCTGGGCCCATCAGGCTCTGGCAAAAGCACGCTGTTGACCATCCTTGGCACATTGATGAAACCCACTTCGGGCACCCACACCATGCTGGGCCGCGACCTTGTTGCCGCGAACGATGCGGAATTGACCGATTTTCGCAACCTGCATATCGGCTTTGTCTTTCAGTTCCACAACCTTTTGCCCGACTTTACCGCTCTTGAAAACATCATCTTCCCGACCGCCGTGCGCGAAGGGCGCGAAACGCAAACAGCCCGAGGCCATGGCCGCGACCTGTTAACCAGAATGGGCCTTGCCGACCGCATCGACTTTGCCTCGGCCAAACTGTCGGGCGGCCAGAAACAGCGTGTCGCCGTCGCCCGAGCGTTAATGAACCGTCCCGAACTGGTACTGGCCGATGAACCGACGGGCAACCTTGACCGCGCGTCGGCCATGCAGGTCATGGACCTGATCGCCGAGATGAACCGCGAAGACGGGACAACCTTTCTGATTTCGACCCATGACGAAAAAATCGCCGCGTGCTGCAGGCGACAAATTCTGGTCAGCGATGGCAAGGTCACGGGGTAGCCTGCTGCCGATTAAGCTAGTCGCCGCGAAAGGTCTTGCACCTGCGGCGATCCGGCATGTCAAACAGCGGCTGATCGATATTACGACAACATTGGACCGGCGGCGTGGCCGGCCATCTGCATTCGTCAGGCAACGATGGCTCAATTCCCTCGGACGTCCGGCATCGGCAAGTCAGATGGCGGCCAGCATCGTCTCGCCACCCGAAATCTCACATTGGTCCGATTCAGCGCCGTGGTTCAAAACCT
>JBAXXO010000101.1:0-10786 GCA_037127855.1 Alphaproteobacteria bacterium | reverse complement strand
CGATGCGTTCGAGGTTGATCGCGAGTTGGAATTTCATGACCGTCTCCTTCAGCGCGCGACGAACTGGTTGCCCAGCGGTTCGTCAGATGTGTTGATCCAGGCCGTCTTGGGCCGCGTGTAGTCGTAAACCGCCTGCAGCCCGCTTTCGCGGCCATAGCCCGAGTTCTTCATGCCGCCAAATTCGGCAATCGGCGAGACGACGCGGTAGGTATTGACCCAGACAATGCCCGCCTTGATCGCCTTGACCATCCGCAACTGCCGCGCGCCATCGCTGGTGAAGACGCCTGCCGCCAGCCCATGTTCGGTATGATTGGCCAGCCGCACCGCATCCGCTTCGTCCTTGAAGCGGAGAACGCTTAGAACCGGGCCGAACAGCTCGGTATCGACGATGTGCAGGTCGGGGCTGGGGCAATCGATGATCGTCGCGTGATAGAACCGCCCGGCCAGCCCCTCGACACGCCGCCCGCCACAGAGGACCCTGCACCCCTCGGCCACCGCCCGCGCCACTTCGCGTTCAACGCAGTCCATCTGGCCTTGGGTGCAAAGCGGGCCCATTTCGGTGTCTTCGGCCAAAGGGTCGCCGATGCGGATTCGGCCCGCCATGGCGACCATCCGTTCCAGGAAGGCGTCGGCGATGGTATCTTGCAGCAACAGACGCGAGCCTGCGACGCAGCTTTGCCCGGAGGCCCCGAAAATCCCCGACAAGGCCCCGTTGACCGCCGAGTCGAGGTTGGCGTCGTCAAACACCACGATGGGGGATTTGCCGCCCAGTTCCAGCGACACTTGCGCGAAGTTGCTGGCAGAGTTGTGGATGATCTGCCGCGCCGCCCCCGGCCCACCAGTGAAGGACACCCGTGCCACCAAAGGATGCGAGGTAAGAACCCTGCCACAAGGATCGCCGTGGCCGGTGACAAAATTGACCACGCCGGGCGGAATGCCCGCCGCCTCGATCAGTTGCCCGAACTCCAGCATCGCGGCCGAGGCATGTTCCGACAGTTTCACCACGATGGTGTTGCCAGCGGCCAGCGCCGGCCCGATCTTGACCGCCGACAAGAACAGTTGCGAGTTCCACGGCACCACCGCCGCAACGACGCCCACGGGTTCTCGCAGGGTGAACACCATCATGTCGGGCTTGTCGATGGGCAGGGTCTCGCCATGGATCTTGTCGGCGCAGCCCGCGAAGAAGTGGAAGAACTCGGCGATGTATCTGGCCTGCCAGCGGGTTTCCTTCAGCATCTTGCCTGTGTCGATCGTCTCGACTGTGCCCAGATTCTCGGATTTGTCCGCCAGCAGATCACCCAATTTCCGCAGGCACTTGCCGCGCTGCGAGGGCGTCATGCTGGCCCAAGGACCCGATGAAAACGCGCGCTCGGCAGCCTGCACTGCGCGGTCGACGTCTTCGGCGGTGGCTTCAGGGATCAGTGCCCAAGCCTGCCCTGTGGTCGGGTTCACACTTTCAAAGGTTGCGCCATCGCTGGCACTGACCCATTCGCCATCAATCAGCATCTTGTAGGACTTGAGTTCAGCCATTCCGGGTATCTTCTTCGGCAATCGCGCCATCACTGCTTGCGCTGATCTGTGGGACAACGTCATGATAGGCGCCGTCAAGATAAGCCAAGGGCGCGGCCCCGCCCTGACGAACCCTGTTCACCCGGCAGATGAAAACCAAGTGGCTTCCGGCCGTCACCGTCTGATCGACGAAGCCCGAAAAGACCGTGGCCGTGACGATCTCGGGCGCCGCTCCCGGGATTGCCTCAACCTCGACACCATCAAACCGGTCGGCAACCCGGTGGTCATCGCGTCCTGCAAAACGGTTGGCCAGATCCTGCCGGTCTTGGGGCAGAACGTTTATGCAAACCGCTCCGTTCGTTGCAACCGCTTCGGCAATCCGACTGCCAGAGCGAAGGCAGACAAGCACCATCGGTGGATCAGCCGAGACAGACGAAAACGCGCTGACCGTTGCACCATGGCATCCCGCGCGACCGCTCGTGGTGACGACGGCGACAGAATTCGCAACCCTGCGCATCGCCAGCACGAAGGCGCTGCGGTCTGCGGACGGAAACTCCGTGTGGGTCATGCGTGTCAAGGTTAGCCTCTCTGCGATGAAGAGAGCGTGCCAGATTGCGACTTATTGTCATAGTGAATTATTCTGTATACTTAGTTCGACAATATCGAATTGATGGACATTCCTTGTGAATATCACCGGTCTGCAGACCTTCGTTGCCATCGTCGAAACCGGCAGCCTCGTGCGCGCCTCCGAACAGTTGAACGTCACACAGTCCACCGTGACCGCTCGCCTTCGCACATTGGAAGAGGAACTGGGCGCCGTCCTGCTGCATCGCTACAAGTCTGGCGTCGCCCTGACCGCTTCAGGCACAAGACTGCTGGGCTATGCGGAAATCATGATCGGCCTCTGGCGACAGGCGCGACAGGAAGCGGCCCCGCCTGCAGGCACCGAGTCGGTCTGCAACTTTGGGTGCGACCCCGACCTTTGGCCTGACCTTGGCAAGCACATCTTCGAAGATGTGAACACCGCAAGCCACCGCATGGCCCTTTCGGTCTGGCCAGGCGATCAGTCAGAGCTTTATCGCATGCTGAGCGCGGGGCTTCTTGACATGGCCCTGACCCACCGGCTGGCTGCGCCGGGGGATCAGACGGTGTTTCGCCTGCCGCCCGACGAGCTTGTGCTTTGTGCGACCGAAGCGGACCGGCCGATACGGTTCGATCCAGGCTATATCTTTGTCGATCTGGGGGCAGAGTTTCGAACCCAGCATGCCCTTGCCTATTCCGATGCAGGGACGGCGCGCGTCACCTTTGGCTCGGCAGTCTGGGCGCTGACCTACTTGCTCGAGATCGGGGGCTCGGCCTATCTTCCGAAACGATTGGCTCTGCCGCATCTGCATGCCGGAAGGCTGTTCGAAAGGCACGAGGCCCTGAAGTTCCAACGCAGCATCTTCCTGATCGTGAACGCCAATGCCGCCCCACGGTGGGTGTGGCTGCCGGACCTGGTGGCCCGGCTCGGCGGGTGATGGGGCTGAGGCAGAATGTGCCCAAGGGATAGGGCTTCCGATTGCCGGTCCAGAGACGGAACTATTTGAAAAGCTGCCCGCAAGAACGCCGCGGCGGCTATGAGCTATTCTTTGTAGGTCCACAAGATGCCAAACCTTTCCGTCATTGACATCAAGGTAGCGATGAAATGCTGTTGAAAGGCGATGGCAAGCGGGCTTTGCACACGTCCTTCGCGCCGCAGCAAGCAAACCTGACGGCGGCAGCCCTGATCGGCCAAAGGGCGCGCCAAAAGGGTGGACGGCAAGCCCATTGTCGCAAGGCCGGGCAGCAGCGTCACCCCGACACCCGCACGCACCATGGCAAGTAACGAAATCACATTGCGCACATTAAGACTCGTCCGGGCGGCAAGGGCGCGAAATTCGACGGCCTGGATTCCACGGGTTGTCTCGTTCAGGATCAGCGCCATGTCATTCAGGTGTCGCCATTCCAGCGGGCCGGGATGGTGCGCAAGCGGCGAGGTTTCCTGACAGACGAGTTGCATGCTGTCTTCAAAGATCGGCTCATGGAGCAATCCGCTGTCGCCGTGCGCGACGCTGGCGATGCCGATATCCGCTTGCCCGGTCGATACCAACCGCCGCACATCGGCACTGTTGGTATCGACAAGGTCAATCTCTGCCGTTGGGCGTTCTTTGACGAAGGCTGCCAGGATTTCCGGCATCAGAAGTGCGGCGACCGACGGCACCGAGGCAATGCGCAGCCGTCCGCTCTTGCCGGTTGCATAGTGCTTGATCTGGTCGATGGCGGTGTCGTGATCGCGCAAAAGAACCTTGGCGGTGTCAACAACGAATCGACCGAGGTCCGAAAGGCTATTCTTGCGGTCAGCCTCGAAAAGCGACGCGCCAAGCTCTTGCTCAAGCTGCTTGAGCGTCATTGAAACCGCAGATTGCGTTCGGAACAGCCGATCGGCCGCATCGCGGATGTTTCCGCATTCGGCAACGGTGACGAAGACGCGAAGGGCTTCGGTGCGGATCATCGGACAGAACTTCAGGAAAGCTGAACCAGATTGAACCAATAGTCGTTTGGCTGAAGCGGGTCAAACGCAGAAGCTGACGCGCGCAAGCAATGGAGATCGACATGACAGGAACGCGAATGACCTTGGATGAGGTTGAGGCACTGGCAAACCGGGTGCTTTCAGAGGCAGGCGCGTCGGCAGCTGCGGCAATGGCAGTCGCGAGATCCACCCGTCTGGCCGAACGCGACGGCATCCGCAGCCACGGGCTGCTTTACCTTCCCATCTATGCAGAGCATCTGCGTTGCGGCAAAGTTGTCGGCCTTGCAGAGCCTGTGGCAGTTCAAACCAGGCCGGGGTGTATCCGCGTCGATGCTGCAAACGGCTTTGCCCATACGGCCATCGATGTCGGCTGGAACGCGTTCACCAATGCCGCTCGCGCCTGTGGTATTGCCGCGATGACACTGCACCGGTCCTACAACTGCGGTGTGCTGGGCCATCACGCGGAACGACTGGCCGAAGCGGGGTTGATCGGGTTGTGCTTTACTCATGCGCCCGCCTCAATTGCGCCGATCGGGGGAAAGGTCCCGGTGATCGGCACCAACCCATTTGCGCTCGCGGTTCCCGACGGGACAGGGGGTGCGGTTCTGGTGATTGACCAGTCGGCCAGCGTCGTTGCCAAGTCGGAAATCCTGCTGCGCGCGCGCAAAGGCGAAGCGATCGAGCCGAATTGGGCGCTGAACGCCGAAGGCCATCCCACGACCATTGCGGACGAGGCTCTGAAGGGGTCGATGTTGCCTGCGGGCGGGCACAAGGGGTTCGGTCTTGGGTTGATGGTCGAGGTTCTGGCGGCGGCCTTGGCGGGGGCGAACCTGAGCCAAGAGGCAAGCCCGTTTTCCGGCACGGCGGGCGGGCCGCCCGGCACAGGGCAGTGTTTTCTTGCGCTGGACCCGACGGCTTTTTCGGGTGCCATGTTTGGCCAAGCCATGCAGCGACTTGCTGCATCGATCACAGCCCAGCCCGGTGCCCGCTTGCCCGGCGCGCGGCGCAAGGCGAACCGAAAGCGGATCGAAGCGGAGGGGGTTGAAGTGGATGCGGCCCTGCTGGCTCGGCTCGGTATCTGAGTTCAGTTTTTCTGAACTTTAGTCCATTCTAACTCAATTGCTTTGATGCCGCAGCCAACGCACACTTGGCCACCGTCGGGTCATGGCCGACACGAAAAAATCTATCCAATGGGGAGCTACAATGAAAACGACCATCAAACTCTCGACGGCCGCGCTTCTGGGCGCGTTGGCTTTCGCGCCTGCCAATTCTGCTCGGGCAGCCGACTGCGGCACTGCCGAAACGGTGACGATTGCTGAATTCTCGTGGTTGTCGGCCGGGGCGCTGGCGCATATCGCGCAGAAGATCATGTCAGCCGGCTACGGATGCGATGCGCAGATCGTTCCGGGTGACACCGTGCCGACCGCAACCTCGATGCTGACCAAGACCGAGCCCGATGTTGCGCCCGAACTCTGGATTTCGACGGCTCAGGAGATCTGGGCGCAGATTCAGGAGAAGGGCACGGTCTACAAGGCTTCGGATGTCTTCGCGTCTGGCGGTGAAGAAGGCTGGTGGATCCCCGACTACATCGCCGCGGCCCACCCCGAGATCAAGACGGTCGAGGATCTGAAGGCCAACTGGGCCGTCTTTGCCGATGCATCAAACCCCGAGAAGGGTCGCCTTTATGGCTGCCCGCCCGGCTGGGCGTGCGAAATCATCACCGGCAACCTGTTCAATGCCATGAGCATGGGCGAGACGTGGGAGCTGTTCCCCTCGGGTTCGGGCGAAACGCTGAAGGCTGCAATCGCCAAGGCCGTCACCCGCAAGGAAGCTTTCGTCGGCTACTACTGGGGGCCGACGGACGTGATTGGCAAGTACAAGCTCGTCAAGCTCGGCATGCCTGAATTCGACGCCGACAAGTGGGGCTGCCTTGGCAAACCGGACTGCACAGATCCGCAGTTGACCGGTTGGCCGGTGGGCGAAGTGGCCGTGGCCGTGGTGACCACGATGAAAGAGCGCGCGCCCGATGTCGCCGATTTCTTGGGCAAGATGCAGGTTCCGAACGCGGAAATCAGCACGGTGCTGGCCTGGGCGGATGACAATGGTGCGACGACCGAAGAGACCGCCATCCACTTCCTGAAGAACTACGAGGCGATCTGGACCCAGTGGGTTCCCGCGGACGTGGCAGAAAAAGTTCGCGCCTCGCTCTGACAGAGTGCTAAAGACCGAAGGGGGGCGGTGCAAGTGATTGCCTGCCCCTTTTCAATCCCGCGGACGGAGGACGCAGCGTGGCCGAAGGCTTTCCCGAGATTTTTGATGTCCGCGCCTTTGGGCGGGGCATGGATGCAGGCTTTACCCAGATCGTTGCTGACTACGGCGAGACGCTGGAAGCCATCTTTTTGCCCGTGCTCAAGCTGTTGCTGGGAATGGAGAAAGTCCTTTTGTGGCTGCCGTGGTGGGTGGTTCTGGGCACACTGGCGGGCCTTGCCTTTGCGGCGTCGCGAAAGTGGGGGATCGCGCTGGCGGTCGGCGCTCTGACCTTCTGCATCGGGCTGGCCGGTGTCTGGGAAGAGGCGATGAAGACCGTCGCGCTGATGGTGGTGGCAACAGTGCTTGCCGTGGTCATCGGGCTGCCCATCGGCGTGGCGATGTCGCGGTCGAGGCGGCTGCAGTCGGTCATTCTGCCGATCCTTGATGTGATGCAGACGATGCCGATCTTCGTTTATCTGATCCCCTTCGTCATGCTGTTCGGGCCGGGAAAGATCCCTGCCCTTCTGGCCACGCTGGTCTTTGCCATCCCGCCGGTGATCCGCCTGACCGATCTGGGCATACGCGGCGTCGATCCCGAAGTGGTCGAGGCCACGCGGGCGTTCGGGGCCTCAAACCGGCAGATCCTGTTCACCGTTCAGATCCCCCTGGCCCTGCCGACAATCCTCGCGGGCATCAACCAGACGACGATGATGGCCCTGTCTATGGTCGTCATCGCATCGATGATCGGTGCGGGCGGCTTGGGCTATCAGGTCTTGCAGGGCATCCAGCGCCTGCAGATCAGCAGCGGGCTGATGGCCGGGCTGGGGATCGTCTTTCTCGCCATCATCTTTGACCGGATCGCGCAATCCTATGGCAAGCGGATACAGAAATCCCTGAAGCTGGATCACTGAACCATGACGAACCCGTTCAAGATCAAGGTCGAACATGTGTCGAAGGTTTTCGGCCCCGATCCGAAGACCGCACTGGCGCGGGTTGAAGCCGGGCTGAGCAAGGCCCAGCTTCTGGCACAAAGCCGCAACGTGCTGGGCCTGCATGACATCAACCTGAGCATCCGCGCTGGCGAAACCTTCGTGATCATGGGGTTGTCCGGTTCGGGCAAGTCCACCCTGATCCGGCACTTCAATCGCCTCATTGAACCAACGGCGGGCCGCATCCTGGTTGATGATGTGGATGTGCTGAGCCTGAGCGAGGCCGAACTCAGGGCGTTCCGGCGCAAGAAGGTCTCGATGGTGTTCCAGCGTTTTGCGCTTTTGCCGCACAAGACCGTGCTGGAGAATGTCATCTATGGATTGATGATCGACGGCATGCCCAAGGCGCAGGCCCGCGAAAAGGGTGCCGCTCAGATCGCGCTGGTCGGGCTGCAAGGCTTTGAAGGCCACTATCCCGGGCAACTGTCGGGGGGCATGCAGCAACGCGTCGGTCTTGCGCGGGCCCTTGCCACCGATGCCGAGATCCTGCTGATGGACGAGGCCTTTTCGGCACTGGACCCGCTGATCCGGCATGACATGCAGCTGCAGCTGCGCGACCTGCAGGCGCGTCTGCACAAGACCATCGTGTTCATCACCCACGATCTGGACGAGGCGCTGCTTTTGGGCGACGACATCGCGATCCTGAAGGACGGCGTGGTCCGGCAGGTTGGCACCGGCACGGATATCCTGGTCTCGCCTGCCGATGACTATGTGGCCCGGTTCGTGCGCGACGTGAACCGCGCGCGGGTCGTGACCTGCGGCTCATTGGTGGTGCCGGGCAGCGGAGGAGGAGATGTCTCGCTTTCGGCCGATCAGACCATCGAATCCGCCTTTGCCTTGCTGGCGGCAACCGATGCTCCGATTCCGGTCCGTCGGTCGAATGGCGAGATCATGGGGGTTCTGACGCGGCAGCGGGTGTTTGAAGCAATGGCATTGGCCCAGCCGCGCTGAGTGGCCCGGGAACTGGAAGAACTGCGCTGGAGAGACAGGCAATGAAACTGGAGACACGAAATCACATTGCGGGCCGCTGGCAGGAAGGTGCCTCGACGATCGAGAACCGAAATCCTTCAGACATAACCGATGTCATCGGGCATTTCGCCCAGGCCAGCACGGCGCAGCTTGACGAGGCGATAGCAGCGGCGCGGGTGGCGCAGCCCCGGTGGTGGGCTGTCGGCATTCAGAAGCGGCACGACGTGTTGATGGCCATCGGCACTGAGTTGATGGCGCGGGCAACAGAAATCGGCACCCTTCTGGCCCGGGAAGAAGGCAAGACGCTGGCCGAGGGCAAAGGTGAGGTCTACCGGGCCGGACAGTTCTTCACCTACTTTGCCGCCGAGGCCCTGCGCGTGATCGGCGACCACGCCCAAAGCGTGCGTCCGGGCATCGAGATCGACGTGCGCCGGGAACCCGTGGGGGTGGTGGCCATCATCAGCCCGTGGAACTTTCCGGTGGCGACCCCGTCATGGAAAATCGCGCCGGCACTGGCGTTTGGCAATGCCGTGGTCTGGAAACCGGCGAACCTGACGCCCGCCAGCGCCGTAGCCCTGACCGAGATCATCACCCGCCAAGACATCCCGGCGGGCCTGTTCAACCTTGTGGCGGGGCCGGGCCGGGATGTCGGGCAACGGCTGGTCGAACACCGGGGAATCGATGCGATCAGCTTCACCGGCTCGGTTCCCGTCGGCCGTGGCATCGCCGCGGCGGCGGTTGCAAACATGACCAAGGTGCAGATGGAAATGGGCTCGAAGAACCCCATGCTGATCATGGAGGACTGCGACCTTGATCTTGCCGTCACGCATTCGGCCGGTGCGGCGTTCGGCGGGACGGGGCAGAAATGCACGGCGGCGTCCCGGCTGATCGTGCACAGCGCCATTCACGATGCCTTTGTCGAAAGGCTTGTGGCGGCGGCAAATGCCTTCAAGGTTGGGCATGCGCTGGAGGATGGCGTGCAGATCGGGCCGGTGGTCAGTGCGGAGCAGTTGGCGCAGAACCTTGCCTATGTGGAAAAGGGCCGCGCTGAGGGGGCGGAGCTTTTGTGCGGCGGCGCTAGGCTTGAACGCGCGACGACGGGCTTCTTCATGGCCCCGACGGTTTTTGCGGGAACCCGCAACGACATGGCCATCAACCGCGAGGAAATGTTTGCCCCCATCACCTGTGTCATCAAGGTGGACAGTTATGCCGAGGCACTGGCCACGGCCAATGACAGCGAATTCGGTCTGACGGCGGGCATCATGACGCGCAGCCTTGCCCGCGCCAGCCATTTCCGGGCAAACATGCAGGCCGGCTGCGTGATGGTGAACTTGCCCACGGCGGGCACGGATTACCATGTGCCTTTCGGCGGGCGCGGCGCATCCAGCTTTGGCCCGCGCGAACAGGGGTCTTATGCGGCGGAATTCTATACAACGGTCAAGACCGCCTATGTCGCGGCGGGGGTGCCCGAATGACGCTCAGAATTGATGGTCTGCAATATGCGAACTGGTCGGAAAGAATCTTCCGACAAATGCGCGAAGGTGGCGTTGATGCGGTTCATGTCACGATCACCTATCACGAGACGTTTCGCGAAACCGTCCGCAACATCGCGGTCTGGAACCGCTGGTTCGAGCGTTTTCCTGATCTGATCGTTCAGGGGCGCACGGCGGCGGACGTGCATAATGCTCAGTCGACCGGGCGGACAGCGATCTTCTTTGGCGCGCAGAACCCAAGCTGCATAGAGGATGACATCGGGCTGGTCGAGATCCTTCACACCCTTGGGCTGCGATTCATGCAACTGACCTACAACAATCAGTCGCTGCTGGCATCGGGCTGTTATGAGGCCGAGGATTCCGGCCTGACCCGCATGGGCCGCGCGGTGGTTGCCGAGATGAACCGGGTGGGCATGGTGGTGGACATGAGCCATTCGGCAGAACGCTCGACCCTCGATGCCATAGCCCATTCCGCACGTCCCATCGCGATCACGCACGCCAATCCGGCCAGTTGGCATCCGGCGCGACGCAACAAGTCTGACACTGTGTTGAAGGCCCTCGCAGAAAGTGGCGGGATCCTCGGCTTTTCGCTTTACCCCCATCACATGAAGGACGGCTCTGATTGTTCGCTGCAGGAGTTCTGCCAGATGGTCGCGCGCACGGCGGATCTGATCGGAACCGCCTCTCTGGCGATCGCGACGGACCTTTGTCAGGATCAGCCGGATTCGGTGGTGGACTGGATGCGTACCGGTCGCTGGACGAAAGAGGTCGATTTCGGCGAAGGCAGTGCTGCGTCCCCCGGATTTCCGCCCATGCCAGATTGGTTTCAGGACAACCGGCACTTCGGGGCCATCGAGGCCGGTCTGGGCCGCGTCGGGTTTTCGGCTGAAGAGGTCGCCGCGATAATGGGTGGCAACTGGCTCGACTTCTTTGCCCGCAGCTTTAATTCTTTTGGTGTAAATTTGGAAAGAGCCGCCTGATGCCCCTTGAGTTTCGCCAAAGCGCGCAAAATCTCGTGGAGTTTC
>JBAXXO010000100.1:0-10861 GCA_037127855.1 Alphaproteobacteria bacterium | reverse complement strand
CCGAAAGGTCATGCGGCACTCCTTCGTTTGGGGGCTTATAGAAAGCCAGTTGGGCGGGGACAAGTCGGGTTGTTCCCGGACGGCGCCGGGCTTAGCATCAGGCGATGGGAATCGATCCGAACATTCTGACCCCCGAGGGTTGGCAGGCCGCCTTGGCGGCGCTGGAATGGCAGATCGATCTGGGCGTGACGGAAATCACGGGCGAGGACCCTGTGGACCGCTATGCACTGCCCGACAGTGTGAAACCTGCGGCGGTGGTCGCCACGATGCCTGCTGCCGTGGCAGGTGCTATACAGCCGCCCGATCTGGTGGCGTCGGCGCGGCGGGCGGCCGAGGGGGCCGCGACGTTGGACGATTTGCGGGCGGCGCTGGCCGCCTTTGAGGGCTGCGAACTGAAGCGGGGGGCGCGGAGCACCGTCTTTGCCGATGGCAACCCCGCCGCCCGCGTTCTGATCCTGGGTGAGGCGCCGGGACGGGACGAGGATGCCGAGGGGCGGCCCTTTGTCGGTCGCGCCGGCCAATTGCTGGATAGGATGTTCGCGGCCATCGGCCTGTCACGGGCCAGCCCGGACCGAGCGCTGGCCTTGTACATCACGAACGTCCTGCCGTGGCGTCCGCCCCAGAACCGTGACCCCGAGCCTGCGGAAATCGCCATGATGGTCCCCTTTGTCGAGCGGCATATCGCCTTGGTGGACCCGGATGTCGTGGTGTGCATGGGCAACACGTCTTGTGAGGCGCTTTTGGGCACCAAGGGCATTATGCGGTTGCGGGGCCAATGGACGACCGCGCTTGGCAAGCCGGTGCTGCCGATGACCCACCCGGCCTATCTGCTGCGAAACCCAGGGGCCAAGCGCGAGGCCTGGGCGGATTTGCTGGCGCTGAAGGCGAAGTTGGGGTGATGGCGATGATTTTGCCGGTCGCGCCATTGGTCTTGCTGAGTTTCATTCCCGCTGGCTTGGCGCTGAACCTGACGCCGGGGGCGGATATGATGTTTTGTCTGGGGCAGGGTTTGCGCGCCGGGCCACTGGCTGCGATGGCGGCGAATCTTGGGATTGCGGCTGGCGGGATGGTGCAGGTGCTGATGGCGGGGTTGGGGCTGGGGGCCTTGGTTGCGGCGCATCCCTGGAGCTTTGAGACGATACGCTGGGCCGGGATTTTGTATTTGCTGGTGTTGGCGGTGCAGTCTTTGCGGGGTGGGATGGTCCGGCCGGGGGAAGTGGCGGTGGCGCGGCCTTTGGTTGTGTTTCGGCAGGCCTTTACCGTGAATATCCTAAACCCCAAGGTGATCTTGTTCATCCTGGCCTTTCTGCCGCAGTTTGTGGACCCGTCGCGGCCTGTGCTGTCGCAGTTCCTGACTTTGGGTCTGGTGTTCAGTCTTGGCGGGTTGGTGGTCAACGGGGTTGTGGGGGGCATGGCGGGCGGAATTGGGCGGCGGTTGGCGCAGTCGGCGGGGCTGGCGCGGTGGTTGGGGCGCATCTCGGCCGGGATATTTGCGGGGTTGGCGATCAGGCTGGCCTTGATGCAGCGGGGGTAGCGATGAGCCGGATTGACGAGACGCGAGAGTTTGTGGCGGTCAGGATCGCGGTTTTGACGGTGTCGGATACGCGGACGGCGGCGGATGACAGGTCGGGGGATACACTGGTCGCGCGGCTGACGGATGCAGGGCATGTGCTGGCGGCACGGGGGATCGTGCGGGATGATCGGGCAGCGATTGCAGCGCAGTTGCGCGCCTGGATCGCGGACCCCGCGGTGGATGTGATCCTGACCACCGGAGGCACGGGGCTGACCGGGCGGGATGTGACGGTCGAGGCGCACCGGGATGTCTATGAAAAGGAGATCGAGGCCTTTGGCACGGTGTTCACCATCGTTTCGTTGCATAAGATCGGAACCTCGGCGGTGCAGAGCCGGGCCTGTGGCGGGGTGGCGGGGGGGACCTATCTGTTTGCCTTGCCAGGCAGTCCGGGCGGGTGCCGGGATGCATGGGACGAGATCCTGAAATGGCAACTGGATTATCGGCACCGGCCTTGCAATTTTGTCGAAATCCTGCCGCGTCTGGAGGAGCACAAGCGGCGAAAATAGGGCTCCTACGCATGGGGCGGGATATGAATTGTGTTATGTCAATTTTTTGAATCAGGGGCTTTTTCAGGTGGGTGGGAGTCCTGCATGGTTTGGGCAATCAGGGCAAAATCGGCGCGACTGAGTTTGGTAAGGCCATAGCGAAACGCCATGCCCCAGGATGCGAGGCCGCGGGTGATCTGCAACTGATCCAGCAGGGGGCGGATCGCGGCGAAGTGGCCGTCTTGCCATAGAACCGCACGGCACCACATCAAGGTGCCGTTGCTGTCGTGTTGAAAGGGGGCGGCATCGGCCACGCGACCGATCAGGGTGAACGCCTGCAAGGGCGGACCATCCGGAAAGGTCGTTCGGGGTGAATAGATCACCACGCCGTCGCCCGGATGCATTCGGCGCAGGGGGCCGTCCTTGCCATGATTGGCCTGAACGATGCCGAGGGCCTTGCCGCGCGCGGCATGATCAGCCGAAGCGGTGACGACCCAATAGGTGGCAGTGTCGGACATGTCGGGCTTCCTTTGAGCGTTTGGCTTTCTGAGGTTGGGTTCGGAACGGGCGGTCATTGGCCGAGATCAGGTTGTACACCGCTCTGGTCGATCAGACAGATGCATGTTTGGGACGCAAAGGGAAGGACAGCGACCACGGACATGCGTATTTGTACTGCCCCGTGCGGTCCGTTTCTGGGAGCACAAGATGGCCGGCGGTTTTTCACCCTTAGGCGAGTAGAATGTGGCCAAGTCGGCGTCCCCTTGGGGTCTTTGAACCGAAATGCAGGGGTCAGGACAGGGTCGCAGGCAGCGTGAAGCCGCGCAGCAGGTCGGATGCGGTTGCCGGGCGCTTGCCCTCGCGCTGGGCCAAGGTGACCATGATCGCCCCCTGACCACAGGCAATGGTAAATCCGTGCAGGACTTGACCGGGCGTGGTTGGGCCGGATGTGGGGTCGGGTGGGGCCAGATGGGAATGGAGGAGCTTTACACGCTCGTCTGCGATGAGGCACCACGCGCCGGGGAAGGGCGACAGGCCGCGGATCTGAGCGTCGATTTCGCTGGCGGGGCGTGTCCAGTCGATACGTGCTTCGGATTTGTCGATCTTTTGGGCATAGGTAATGCCCAAAGAAGATTGGGGGACGGGGGTGAGTGTGTCCAGTGTGGCCAGAGCTTTCAGGATCAGGTCGGCCCCGATCTGCGACAGTCGGTCGTGCAGATCGGCGCAGGTGTCTTGCGGGCTGATCGGGGTGGCCTTGCGCAGCAGGACCGGGCCGGTGTCAAGGCCGGCCGCCATTTGCATGATGCAGATGCCGGTATGGGCGTCACCGGCCATGATGGCGCGTTGGATCGGGGCCGCGCCGCGCCAGCGTGGAAGCAGCGAGGCGTGGATGTTGAGGCAACCATGGGTTGGCGCGTCGAGCAGCCTTTGGGGCAGGATCAGGCCATAGGCCACGACCACGGCGATGTCGGCGGACAGATCAATGAAAGCTTGCTGCGCGGCTTCGCTGCGCAGCGAGACAGGGTGATTTACCGCAATACCCAGTTCTTCCGCCGCGGTCTGGACGGGGCTTTTGCGGTCAGCCTTGCCGCGTCCGGCGGGGCGTGGGGGTTGGGTGTAGACCGCAACGATGTCATGCCGGGCGGCAAGGGCCCGCAGGATCGGGACTGAGAAAGCGGGTGTGCCCATGAAGATCAGCTTCATGACAGCCTGCGGAATTTGTCGGATTTGGCGATCAGCATCCTGCGTTTCAGGGCCGACAGGTGGTCGAAATACATGCGGCCGTTCAGATGGTCGATCTGATGCTGCACCGAGGTGGCCCAAAGATCAACCAGATCGCGGTCCTCGATCTGGCCCGACGCGTTGAGGTAGCGGACGGTGACGGCGCGGGGGCGCGAGATCACCGCCGAGACACCGGGCAGGTTGGGGCTGGCCTCGTCATGCGGGCGCAGTTGGAGCGAGGCATGCAGGATTTCGGGGTTGGCCATCAAGATCGCCTGACCGCGCTGATCGGAGCAGTCGATCACGGCAAGGCGCAGCGGCACGCCGATCTGCACGGCGGCCAAGCCATAGCCGGGCATCGCATCCATCACCTGAACCATATCGGCCCAGATGGCGCGGATGTCATCGGTGATGGCTGTGACGGGGGCGGCCGGTGTCTTGAGCATGGGGTGGGGGTAGGGGAGGATCGCCGTCATCACGGCAGGACGGCTTGGGCTTCGGCGCGGGCACGGGCCTCGGGGGACAGGCGGTCAAGGGTCAGGATGCCGTCGAGATGGTCGATTTCATGCTGGGCGCAAATCGCAGGAAAGCCGCTGAGTTTCCGGGTGGCGATTGCCCCGTCGGGCGTTGTCCAGCGCAGGGTGATTTCGGTGGCGCGGGTCACCTGGGCCACCATGTTGGGGATGGACAGGCAGCCCTCGGGGCCGGGGGCGGTGGTGGTCGAGCGCCAGAGGATTTCAGGGTTCAAGAAGATCTCGGGGCTGGGGGTGCCGGTTTTCCATGTGGCATCCATGACGAAGATGCGGGTCAGCACGGCCACTTGCGGGGCAGCCAGGCCACGGCCTGCGGCGGCATACATCGTCTCAAGCATGTCCTTGGCGAGGCCGAGGCTGCTGTCATCGACAAGGGCGGCGATGGCCGGGACCGACAGGCGCGGGTCGGGCCAATGCAGGATGGGCAGGATGGTCATTCAGCGCCCCTCGCGCGCGCGTTCACGTTTCAGCTTTTCCATCTTGCGGGTGATCATCTGACGTTTCATCAGGCCCAGATAGTCGATGAAGAGTTTGCCGTTCAGGTGGTCAATCTCATGTTGCACGCAGGTCGCCCAAAGGCCATCGAAGGTTTCCTCGCATGTCGCGCCGGTCTGATCCAGCCAGCGGACAGTGGCACGATCCGGGCGTTCGACATCAGCATATTGTTCGGGGATGGACAGACACCCCTCTTCGTAGGTGGACAATTCGCTGGAGGTCCAGAGGATTTCGGGGTTGAACAGGATGAGCGGGCGCGGGGTGTCGGGGGCCTTGATGCAATCCATCACGATCAGGCGTTTGGTGACGCCGACCTGGGGTGCGGCGAGGCCGATCCCGGGGGCGTCATACATGGTCGCCAGCATGTCTGCCGCGAGTTTGCGCAGATCATCGGTGATCCCGCTGACGGGGTCACAGACCTTCTTGAGCCTTGGATCGGGATGGATCAGGATGGGGCGGATCATGGCGTGGGATTTACGGGGATGGCGGACATCGCGCAAGAGGGGGGCGGGGTGAGGTTGAAAATTCCGGATTATCGGTATTCTTAAGAACGCTGTGCTATATAATGGTTGAAAGCAGGAATGACTTACTGACTTGTATCGGATAAATGGAATATCAGACCAAGAGGAACGGCAGGAAAACATGGAATTCGACGCTGAGATCAACCGCTTTGGCACCCATTCGGTGAAATGGGACATGATGGAGCCGATGTTTGGGGTGCCGGCATCGGAGGGCATTGCGATGTGGGTGGCGGATATGGAGTTTCGTCCGCCGGCCTGTGTCCAGCGCGCGCTGGAGCGGATGCTGGCGCACGGGGTTTATGGATATTACGGCGATGACGCGGAATACCTGGATGCGATCCGATGGTGGATGAAGACCCGGCATGGTTGGGACGTGGCGCGGGGGGATATCTTTACCACGCATGGTCTGGTGAACGGCACGGCGCTTTGTGTTGATGCCTATACCAAGCCGGGCGACGGGGTGGTGTTGATGACGCCAGTCTATCATGCCTTTGCCCGGGTGATCAAAGCGGCGGGGCGGGTGGTGGTGGAGTGCCCGTTGACCCTGGCTAACGACCGACAGCAGATGGATTTTGATGCCTGGGATGGGTTGATGACCGGCAACGAGCGGATGATGATCCTGTGCTCGCCGCACAATCCGGGCGGGCGGGTGTGGACCTTGGCCGAGTTGCAGGGCGTGGCCGCGTTTTGCAAGCGGCATGATCTGGTGCTGGTGTCGGATGAGATTCACGCCGATCTGGTGATGCCGGGGCACAAGCATATCGCGATGGCGCTGATGGGGGGGGTGGCGGATCGTCTGGTGCTGATGACCGCCAGCACCAAGACCTTCAACATCGCGGGCGCCCATATCGGCAATGTCATCATTGCCGACCCCGCGTTGAAGGCGAAATTTGCCGGGGTGTTGGCCAAGATGGGCATCTCGCCCAATTCGTTTGGCATGTTCATGGCGACGGCGGCCTATAGCCCGGAGGGGGCGGAGTGGGTCGACCGACTGAACCTGTATCTTGACGGCAACCGCAAGCTGTTTGACGCCGGCATGGCGGCCATTCCGGGGGTGAGGTCGCTGCCATTGGAGGCGACCTATCTGGCATGGGTCGATTTTTCGGGCACGGGGATGGAACCCGCCGAGTTCACCGGGCGGGTGGAAAAGGTTGCCAAGATCGCCGTCAACCATGGCGGGCCGTTTGGCAAAGGGGGCGAGAGCTTTCTGCGGTTCAACATCGCCTGCCCCAGGGCGCAATTGGAGCGGGCGATCGCCCGGTTGCAGGCGGCGTTCTCCGATCTGCAATGAAAGTGCCGGCGGGGTTTGCGAGCAGGCGAGGTCTGACGATTGGTGAAAGCTGAGGCGCGCTGCCGCAAGGAAGCGCGGCTCGGCGCGCCGCCGGCAGACGATCACTGACGCGGCAGATAGGCTACGGGAGCGTTTTCGTCGCGCACGAAATCCAGCGCGGCATGATCAGCGACGGGAGTGGACCGCTTGTAGTCGCAGATCACTTCGTTGCCTTCGGCGACCGAGGCCACGATCAGACATTGGAACACGTGCTTGGCACCGTCATAGACATCGACCAGTCCACGCAATTGGGGTGTCAGGGACGCATCCAGCGCAAAGCCGCTGGACCAGATGCGCAGGATCGGAAACACCGCCCGACCCACCTGCACACGCAGGCGCGACTTCTTGCGGTGTTGGCTTTGCTGTGCGGTCGCAAGACCCTCGAGCAGTTCTTTGGACATATAACTCAGCATGATCGCCACTCGTCGCTACCTACTGCACCAATCCCAACATCAACGCTTGGTCCCGATTCGTTAAAGCTGCCAAAAAACTGTGACCAATTTGCGAAGGATTTAGTGCATTTTTGCAACATCAGTGACTTGGGGCGGCGGAAAGATGAGTATTTGGGCCAGTATGAAGCGGGGGGCGGCGGTGGCGTCAGGGGGTATTGGGCGCGATCACGCGGCAACAGCGACCCAGATTTCAAAGCCGCCTTCGCCGGTCATGCCATCAAACTCCGGCGGGTAATACTCCATGGCGGGGCCTGGACGCGGGCGCAGGTCGGGGAGCGTCAGCCAATGGGCATAGACCTCGTTCCATGCGCCATTCATGGTCGAGATATGACCTTCGGTTGCAAAGCGGGCATAGGGCCCGGCGATGGTGACGCGGTCAAAGCCAGCTGGCAGGATGGCACCCGCCGGAACCTCTTGCCCGCACAAGTAGTCGAAACTGCCCATATCGGGTGCTACGTTGAAGGCGATCCCGTAAAATGTGCCGGGGATGGCGCCGGCCACTTTGGTGCCGGCGTCGGTGTAGGCCTGCCATTGTTGCGGGATGGCTGAGCGCGTTTGCATTGTGTAGCGCTGCACGGGCCCGGCGAAGTGACGTTCTGGCATGGTTTCGATCGTGGGGGCGTTCAGGCGAATATCCATCGGGGGCCTCGGCTGGTTGGGTCGATGAGGTCGGTCTGGGCGGTGTCACGTTCCGACATTGGCAGAGGGGACGCGCCGTCAGTGGCGGCCTTGGCATATTCAGGCATCCGGTGATTGTGTGCTCGGGCTGTCATGCCATGACCCCGTGTCGTGACCGTAAATGCCAGTTTAAACCGAATTGTCGCAGGCAGGTGGCGTGAGCGCGACACTGGTGGTCGATTTTGGTCTGTTGCGCGGGCCTGCAGCAGTTTAAGACGCAGCATGGTTTTTCGTGGCCCGAGGGCCCAATAGGAGTGTCCCGTGATGAAGGTCCTGGTGCCTGTCAAACGTGTGATCGACTACAACGTGAAGGTTCGCGTCAAGGCGGATGGCTCGGGGGTTGATCTTGCCAACGTAAAAATGTCGATGAACCCCTTTGACGAGATTGCCGTCGAAGAGGCGATCCGGCTGAAGGAAAAGGGTGTCGCGACCGAGGTGATCGTGGTGTCGATCGGCGTCAAGCAAAGTCAGGAGACATTGCGCACGGCCCTTGCCATGGGGGCAGACCGGGCGATCCTGATCGAGGCGGCTGCGGATACCACGGTCGATATCGAGCCCTTGGCGGTGGCGAAGTTGCTGGCCGCCGTGGTGGCTGCCGAGGCGCCGGGACTGGTTTTGTGCGGTAAGCAGGCGATCGACAATGACATGAATGCGACGGGCCAGATGCTGGCGGCCCTGCTGGGCTGGTCGCAGGCGACATTCGTGTCGGAACTGTCGATCGAGGGAGACAAGGCCTTGGTCACGCGCGAGGTGGATGGCGGTTTGCAGCGCATCAGCGTCAGTATGCCCGCGATTGTGACCGTGGACCTGCGGCTGAACGAGCCGCGTTATGCCAGCCTGCCCAACATCATGAAGGCCAAGGCCAAGCCGATGGCGATGAAGGTTCCGGCGGATTACGGGGTGGATGTCGCACCTCGTCTGACCGTGCTGAAAACTGTCGAACCGGCCGGGCGCAAGGCCGGGGTCAAGGTCGGCTCGGTCGCCGAGTTGATTGCAAAGCTGCGTGATGAAGCGGGGGTGATCTGAAATGGCCGTTCTTTTGGTTGCGGATGTGAACGAGGGGGCGCTGGCGACCGATCAGGTGGCCAAGGCTTTGGCCGCTGTGGTGGGCCTGGGCGAGGTCCATGTGCTGGTGGCGGGCACCGGTGGTGATGCGGCGGCGACCGAGGCTGCGACGCTGGCGGGTGTGACCAAGGTCCTGTTCGCCGAGGATCATGCCTATTGCCACGGCATGGCCGAAGCGACGGCCGCGCTGGTGGTGGGGTTGTCGGGCGGCTACAGCCATATTTGCGGCGCGGCGACGGCGTTCAACAAGAACGTGTTGCCACGTGTGGCGGCCTTACTGGATGTGATGGTGATGTCGGATGTGACGGCCATCAAGGACGCCGACACATTCGAGCGCCCGATCTATGCTGGCAATGCGGTGCAGACGGTGCGGTCTTTGGATGCCAAAAAGGTGTTTTCGGTGCGTACAGCCGGGTTTACAGCGGTCGGTCATGGCGGTTCGGCTGCGGTCGAAAAGATTGGTGGGCCGGGCGACGCCGGGCTGTCGGCTTGGGTCGAGGACCGCGTGGCGGCGTCGGATCGCCCTGAACTGACCTCGGCCGGGATCGTGGTGTCGGGCGGGCGCGGTGTGGGGTCGAAGGCGAGCTTTGATATGATCGAAGGTCTGGCCGACAAACTGAAAGCCGCGGTGGGCGCTAGCCGGGCGGCTGTTGACAGTGGTTATGCACCCAATGACTGGCAGGTTGGCCAGACCGGCAAGGTTGTCGCGCCGAACCTGTACATCGCGGTCGGGATTTCGGGGGCCATCCAGCATCTGGCGGGCATGAAGGACAGCAAGGTCATCGTCGCCATCAACAAGGATGAAGAGGCACCGATTTTTCAAGTGGCCGATTATGGGCTGGTGGCCGATCTGTTCACCGCCGTGCCGGAATTGATCGAAAAGCTGTAGGAAGGCGGCGCCGAGGTGCCGCGTTTTGGACAGGCTGCAAGGGCGGGCGCTTGTCCCGCCCTTGTCATGTGAGAACCGTCGTAAGCGTTCGCGCCAGTTGCCTTGCGACATCCCGGTGGACCAAAGGGCCCGGCAGCGCCGACGCCGCTAGCGACTCCAACGCCGCAAAGGCCATGCCCTGCAGCGAGGCGCGCTGCGCCTCGCGCGATGAGATCACTTCGACATAGTCAAGCACCTTGGGCCTGATGGCTGCGATCATCGCCTCATCGACCAAGACAGGGTCATGGTCTAGCCCGCAAGACCGGCCCGGGGGCTGATCTGACATCCATAACAGAATGGTCCGATTGCCCAGTTGCCCCAGAAGATCGTGCATACGTTCGGTCCACACATTGCGAAGATTGGCGGCCACGACCTCAAACCTCTTCTCAGACGTCGCCTTTAGCGTCGTCATCATATGCCTTGTAAAGTTGAACTCGGTGAAGTCCACCTCACGATACAACGCCCGCAAACAGGGCGACACGGAAATCAAACGATCATTTCGCCGGGGGTGCACCGAATAGTAGCTGTTTGCAACATTGACCGCCCCCATCGTCTGGACCACCACCGCCTGTGCGCCGCGCGCAATCTCGATCACCTCGGGATCGTTCAGATAGACATCAGCCCCGGCATTAACGCAGCCGAGATTGATCGACGTCAGGCCGACCTCCTCTTCGACAAGGTCGGGAAAGGGATCGGGCACATATTTGCCATAGGTCTCGGTTCCCCCCAGAAACGCGATATAGGGCCGATCCAAAGATCGACGCGGCCCGCGAAACGTCAGTCTCGAGGCACCATAATTGCACGGAAAATAGTCCAGGGCCCCTTCGCCCGGAAAAGCATAGGCCATTCATCCCACCCAAGTTCAGTTCACACTACCCAAGTGCAAAACTGCCTGATGGACCTTTCCAAATCGCTAAAGGGCGGCTTCGCGACAAATCTTAAGAATTTGTCCACGAATCACTTGAGCACGGTACCGACAGTTCTCGAGAAAATTTCGACTTCAAAATCCTTTGAAGATTGAATGGCCGATTGGACAAACCATCATCAGCCGAAATGATATTGGTTTCACCCACATGCAGGCC
>JBAXXO010000099.1:0-11025 GCA_037127855.1 Alphaproteobacteria bacterium | reverse complement strand
GACGAGATCAGGATGGCGCTGTCAGTCGGAAGTTGCACAGATTTTTCGACATCGACCACGACATCGGCGAAATACGTCTGGGGGTTCAAGGTCATCGAGGTGATCTTGCCGACCTTGACGCCTGCCAGTTTGACATCCGACCCCGTCGAGATGCCCTGAACCGATCGAAAGCTGGCCTTGAGCGGATAGGTGGCCGACGTGCCGATGCCGGTGTTTTGCCCGGCATAGGCGACAAAGGCCCCGGCTGCGACCAGAACCAGTGCCCCGGCCAGAATTTCCAATCTGTTTTCGGTCATTATTCGGGTTTCCACGCCTCATAGTCGCTGCGGGCCATGGGGGCCGCGGCGCGGATCGAGCCTGAGGGCGCATAGGCCGCCGATGTGCCGGTCAGATTTTCCATATGGGGCTTTTCCCACGGCTTATGGGCCAGCGGTGACTTGGTCGGCGGTTGATCCCAGGTAAAGTGCAGCCAGCCATGCCAATCGGGCGAGACGCGCGAGGCTTGCATCTCGCCATTATAGATAACCCAGCGTTTTTTGCTGTCGGCCGTCTGGTAATAGATGTTGCCTTCGCCATCCTCACCCACGCGCTGCCCGTGGCGCGAGGTGAAAAGCTGCGTGCCAAGCGTCTGACCGTTCCACCAGGTCAGCAGGCGAAGTAACATCGACATCATCGGCCTCCGAAGTTGAGGCTTTATGGCGTAAAAGCCGGGCGGGGTCCAGCATTCGCAGACGTATCTGTCCCTAGGCCCAGATAAAATCGTGGTATGTCAGCGCAAGCCCGGGTGTCACGGACGCAAAGACATGCCCGGCCTTGTCGGTCAAGATGCCGGTGTCCTGATCATACAGCACGACTTCCTTACCCGTCAGCGCCGTTCCCTCAAGTCCGAACTGCGCCGCCTTCATGTCGGGGCGGCGGGTCAGCGCTACATCGAACGCAGCGGCGGCAAGCAGGAAATGGTCGACGCCAGAGACAAAATCCGTGACGGTGTCAGAATTATTGCCAAAAATTTCCGCACGCGGGTTTTCCTGCCCGACGCCGAAGACAAACACATCCGCGCCTGTGCCGCCGATAAGGGTGTCATGGACTACGCCCCCCGATAGACCGTCATTTCCGCCTTTGCCCTCGAGCAGATCATTGCCATCCCCGCCACGGATCATGTTGTTCAGTGAATTGCCGATGCCATGCGCGTTTTGCGTGAAATTCGATACAAAGTTGCTGAATACAAGATTTTCGAGATTGCGTCCCAAAGTGTATCCAGTTGCGGCCACCATCACGGTGTCATTTCCACCCCGGGCATCTTCGCGGATCACGTCTATGCCACCGCCGATCAGAACGTAAAAATCATCACCACGGCCTCCAATACAGGTGTCATTGCCCGGACCGCCGAACATAATGTCTGCGCCAGCGCCACCGTTCAGCAGGTCATTTCCCGTGACGCTGAGATCGTAGAAACTGGATAACGGGTTATCTGCAAACAGGTCAGCCGAGAAATAGTCGCCGATTAGGTAGCTGCCGTTATTGCCGGCTGTCAACGTGTCGTTACCGGCCATCCCGGCCAGTCCAACCACGCTGCCCGTCATCTTCAGCGCATTGCCCGCAAGATCGCCGACAAGAAAATTACCAGCATCGGTCGGAACCAAGGTACCCATTCATTTCATCCCAGTGTCACGAGTTTGCGACACATTTATCAACAAAACTTGACCGAGTCCACGGTATGATGGCGGCTCGGTCATGTCTTAGGATTCGCCCGTTCACAAGTTGGTTATCGCAATAAACGTCAGGCCAAAGCCAGATCGCGGCAAAGGTCACCCCGCCGAGGCAGGCTTCTTTTCCTTGACCTCGGTATGCACGATCAGGGGCTTGGCACCTTGCTTGACCGCCTCTTCGTTGACGACGATTTCCGAGATATTGTCCATGCCGGGCAGTTCGAACATGCTGTCCAGCAGGATGT
Source organism: Alphaproteobacteria bacterium (assembly GCA_037127855.1). GTDB lineage: Bacteria > Pseudomonadota > Alphaproteobacteria > Rhodobacterales > Rhodobacteraceae > Stagnihabitans. The sequence goes on along the minus strand of JBAXXO010000099.1, from coordinate 9,071 downwards.
CTTCCATGATGGACCGCAGGCCGCGCGCCCCTGTCTTGCGCTTGATCGCCCGCTTGGCGATGGCGACCAGGGCGTCGGGGGTGAAGGTCAGCTTGACACCCTCAATCTCGAACAGACGCTGATATTGTTTGACAAGGGCGTTCTTGGGCTCGGTCAGGATGGTGACCAAGGCGGCCTCATCCAGATCGGTCAGGGTCGCAAGCACGGGCAGGCGACCAACAAATTCGGGGATCAGGCCGAATTTCAGCAGATCTTCGGGTTCAAGTTCGCCAAACAATTCGCCGACGCCACGACTGTCGGGGTCTTTGACATCGGCGCCAAAGCCGATGGCCGAGCCTTTGCCCCGCATCGCGATGATCTTTTCAAGACCGGCAAACGCACCGCCGCAGATGAACAGGATGTTGGTCGTATCGACTTGCAGGAATTCCTGCTGGGGATGTTTGCGCCCGCCCTGCGGCGGCACCGACGCAACCGTGCCTTCCATGATTTTCAGCAGCGCCTGCTGGACCCCCTCGCCCGAGACATCACGGGTGATCGAGGGGTTGTCCGACTTGCGGGTGATCTTGTCGACCTCGTCGATATAGACGATTCCGCGCTGGGCGCGTTCGACATTGTATTCGCTGGCCTGAAGCAGTTTCAGGATGATGTTTTCAACATCTTCGCCGACATAACCGGCCTCGGTCAGCGTCGTCGCATCAGCCATGGTGAAGGGCACATCGAGAATGCGGGCCAGTGTCTGGGCCAGCAAGGTCTTGCCGCAACCGGTGGGGCCGATCAGCAGGATGTTGGATTTCGACAGTTCGACATCGGTTTTGGAGGCGTGGTTCAGCCGCTTGTAATGGTTGTGCACCGCGACCGACAACACGCGCTTGGCGTGGATCTGGCCGATCACGTAATCGTCCAGCACCTTGCAGATGTCGCGTGGTGTCGGCACGCCATCGGTCGCCTTTAGGCCGGTGGTCTTGGTTTCCTCGCGGATGATGTCCATGCACAGTTCGACGCATTCATCACAGATGAACACCGTCGGCCCTGCGATCAGCTTGCGAACCTCATGCTGGCTTTTGCCGCAGAAGGAACAGTAGAGCGTGTTCTTGCTGTCGCTGCCCGAATTGTTCGCCATTATCACCCTCTGCGTCCAACTGATGGCAAGATTAGGCCAAGGCCCGCACTTCCACAATCTAAAATCGCCCCCGGTTGGCCAAACAGGAAACCCGGGGCTGCCATCACTTTGCAGCGTCGTCCATCTTGCCGCGGCTTGCCAGGATTTCGTCGATCAGGCCCCAGTCCTTGGCGTCTTCGGCAGACATGAAATTGTCGCGTTCAAGTGCCGCTTCGACGGCCTCATAGGTATTGCCGGTGTGCTTGACGTAGATTTCGTTCAGGCGGCGTTTCAGCTTTTCGGTTTCGCGCGCATGGATCATGATGTCGGTCGCCTGACCCTGATAACCGCCCGAGGGCTGGTGCACCATCACCCGGCTGTTGGGCAGACTAAAGCGCATACCCTTTTCGCCAGCCTGCAGTAGCAGGCTGCCCATAGAGGCGGCCTGCCCAATGACCAGCGTCGACACCTTGGGGCGAATATACTGCATCGTGTCATAGATCGATAGACCCGAGGTCACGACACCACCGGGGCTGTTGATATACATGCTGATTTCCTTGGAGGGGTTTTCCGCCTCGAGAAACAGCAACTGGGCACAGATCAGGCTGGACATGCCGTCATGCACGGGGCCCGCCAGAAAGATGATCCGCTCTTTCAGCATGCGGGAATAGATGTCATAGGCCCGCTCGCCCCGGCTGGTCTGCTCGACGACCATGGGGACAAGGGTGTTCATGTAGTGATCTACGGGGTCGCGCATTTGTCAAACCTGCCTGTTAGCCTTTGAAACGAATATCGCTGGATGCTTGCCAGAGTCTTAGTGGCACGCACCGGGGGCCGCAAGGGCGCGGGAAAAATTCGCACGCCTGTTGGGCGGCGGGTCAGCGACCTGGCCCGAACACGCGCCAAGCCAGAAGGGCGCGGGCGGCGGCCGTCAACAGGCATAGCGCCCCGAAAACCCATGCCAGAACGGAAAAACTGGCGGGCCACAGGCAGATGGCAACAAAGAACGCGATGGTTTCGGTGCCTTCGAGCAGCCCCGAGGTGAAATACAACGATTTTTCACCCCGCGCACGGGTCTGCATACCGCGCCGTTCCGCCAAGACGGCATAGGCCAGAAAACTCGCGCCATTTACGTAAAAAGTCAGCAAAAGAAAGCTTGCAGCAACGGCATTCGCCTCGATGTCACGCAGGGCAAAGGCGAAAGGCACGGCACCATAGAACAAAAAATCGGCAACAATGTCCAGAAAGCCGCCAAGATCGGTTTTCTGCGTGGCCCTTGCGATGCCGCCGTCAAGGCCGTCGGCCACCCGACCGGCCAGCATCGCACACAGGGCAAGCCACCCGGGAAGACCCAGTGCAATCATCGCGGCCCCCCCAAGCCCAAGGCCCAGACCCAGCAAGGTCATGGCGTTGGCGGTCCAGCCCAGACGCGCCAGCCGCCCGGCCCAGATGCCGATCACCGGGTCGATCAATTTGCGCATCTGGCCGTCCAGCATCCCGCCTCCAACTTGCATCCGGCTTGACGTGACCCGCGCGCGGGCTCATGCCCCGCCAGAGGTCGTCGCATGCTGCGTTGCCACCAAGTCACCTTGGCGTCAACCACCGCCACGATCACAAGTTCACCAGGCCCGGAGTGCCGTTTGGCAATCCAGCCCGGGGGTGTGAAATCCCCGCTCCGCCCACAGCAGCAAGCCAGCCGAAACGGCCCAAGGCCGTCAACTTCCTGTGCATCGGGTTGCAATGGTCACGCATTCGCGCCTAACGTGATGTCCAAACCCGCCCGCGCAGTCTTCCTGTCGTGAAATGGAGCATCGTCATGAACCGTCGAGATTTTGGTCGCCTGACCGCCGCCGGTGCTGCCCTGTCGGTCTTTGGTGTCCGTGCTCAGGCGGCAGACTGGAGCGCGGTTCTGGATGCGGCGCGCGGGCAGACCGTGTATTTCCATGCTTGGGGCGGTGATCCCAAGATCAACGATTTCATTGTCTGGGTCGGCGCGCAGGCACGCCAGCATTATGGTATCACCCTCAGCCAGGTCAAACTCGCCGCCACCGCGGACGCGGTCGCCCGGGTGCTGGCCGAACAGGCGGCAGGGCAGACCACCGAGGGCGCGGTGGATCTGATCTGGATCAATGGCGAGAATTTTGCCGCCATGAAGGCCAAAGGTCTGCTGTTCGGCCCCTTTGCCGAAACCTTGCCGAACTTTGCTTTGGTCGATACGATGGCCAATCCTGCCACCGTCACCGATTTCACCCTGCCGACCGAGGGGTATGAAAGCCCCTGGGCGATGGCGCGTCTGGTGTTCGAATATGACAGCGCCCGCCTGTCAACGCCGCCCGACTCGATGGGCGCTCTCTTGGACTGGGCCCGCAGCAATCCAGGCCGCTTTACCTATCCCCAACCACCCGATTATCTTGGCATGACCTTTCTAAAACAGGCGCTATACGCCCTGATGCCCGATCCGATGGTGCTGCAAGCGCCGTTCGGCAATGATCAAGCTTTGACCCCGCTCTGGACCTATCTTGACGCCCTGCACCCGGTTTTGTGGCGCAAGGCCGCGGCTTTTCCCGCCAATGAACCCAGCCTTGGCCAGTTGCTGGCGGATGCCGAGATCGACATCTCGCTGTCGTTCAACCCCGGGCGGGCCTCGGCCGAGATATTGGCGGGCAACCTTGCCGACAGCGTCCGCACCTTTGTGCCCTTGGGCGGCAGCATCGGCAATGCCTCGTTTCTGGCCATTCCGTTCAATGCGGCGCAGCCGGCGGCGGCACAGGTCATGGCTGATCTGTTCTTGTCGCCAAAGGTTCAGGCCCGCGCGCAAGACCCGGCCATTCTGGGCTTCCAGACCGTCCTTGCCATGGACCGACTGACCCCGCATGACGCGAAAATCTTTGCCGACCTGAAGCTGGGCCCGGCCACCTTGTCGCCCGCAGCACTGGGCCCGGCCCTGCTGGAACCTCATGCCAGTTGGATGACCCAAATCGGTGCCGAGTGGATCAAACGCTACGGCGTGGCATAAAGGCTGCGGGATGGGAGAGGCCAAATCGACAGGGACAGGCCGCGTCGGGGCCAATCCCGTTCGGATTGGCACAGTCCCGGCGCTGTTGCTGCGGTTCAGCCCGCTGTTAAGCTTGCCTGTGCTGGTCGTGCCGGTTTTGGCCGGGCTGGTCGGCACGATCGGCCCGGCGTTCCATTTTGGCGGGCAGGGCCCGGATCTGCGGGCCTTTGCCGAACTGTTGGCTTGGCCCGGACTGGCCCGCGCCTGCCTTTTGTCGGTCAGCACCGGGCTGATCGCAACCCTGACTGCGCTGGTGCTGAGCCTGTTGATCCTGGCGGTGTTTCACGACCGGGCGTGGTTTGGCTGGATCCGCCTTAGCCTGTCACCGCTACTGGCCATTCCGCACGCAGCCGCCGCGCTGGGGCTGGCGTTTCTGATCGCACCCTCGGGATGGATCGCACGGGCCCTGTCGCCCTGGGCCACGGGCTGGCAGCAACCGCCCGACCTTTTGATCCTGAACGACCCCTGGGGAGTCAGCCTGACGCTGGGACTGATCGCCAAGGAGTTGCCGTTTGTGATGATCATGGCCATGGCCGCCTTGCCGCAGATCGCGACGACCCAGCATCTGCGTCTGGCGCAAACCTTTGGCTATGGCCGGATTGCGGGCTTTGCCCTGACCGTCGTGCCGGCGCTGTACCCGGCCCTGCGCCTGCCAGTGCTGGCGGTGCTGACCTATGCCATGACCAGCATCGACATGGGCCTTGTGCTGGGCCCGACCCGTCCGCCCAGCCTTGCCGTGCAGATCACGCTGTGGATGACCGATGCCAGTCTGACACGCACCGACCTTGCCGCTGCTGCAGCCCTACTGCAAACCGGACTGACGCTGCTGGCATTGATCGTTTGGAAAACAGGTGAGGTTTGTGTGGCAAACCTATGCAAAGTAATCTCTTTTCAGGGAAACCGGCTGCGTGCCCTCGACCATGCCAATCCCGTGGTCGCCGGGCTGGCAGTTCTGATGGGGCTATCCCTGACCCTGGCCATTCTGGCGCTGGCGCTGTGGTCTGTGGCGGGTCCATGGCCATTCCCGCACAGCCTGCCGCAATCGCTGACCCTTGGGGCCTGGACACAGGCCGCGCCTGCTTTGACCGCGACGGCAGGCACGACCCTGGCAGTCGCAGGTCTGACCACCGTCGCCGCCCTGACACTTACCCTTGCATGGTTGCAGGCCGAAGCCTTGTTTCGCCTGGTCCCCCTGCCGCCACTGCTGTTATACCTGCCGCTGATCGTGCCACAGGTCTGCTTTCTGCCCGGTCTGGTCCATCTGTCGTTACAACTAGGCACATCCGCCGGGCCAGCCGTGGTCGCCGCCGCCCATCTGATCTTTGTCCTGCCCTATACCTACCTGACGCTGGCTGGCCCCTTTCGCGGCTGGGACAGCCGCATCGAAACCGTCGCCGCCACGTTGGGTGCCCGCCCTGCCCGCATCTTCTGGCAACTGCGCCTGCCTATGTTGCAGGCAGCAGTCCTGACGGCCGCCGCCGTGGGCTTTGCCGTATCGGTGACGCAATATCTGCCGACTTTGCTGCTTGGCGGCGGCCGCGTCACCACCTTGACCACCGAGGCGCTGGCCCTCGCCTCGGGCGGCAACCGGCGGCTGACATCGGCCTATGCGTTGCTGCAAACCCTGTTGCCCATGCTGGCCTTTGCCATGGTGGCGGCCCTGACCCGCGGACACCACCTAGGCCGCACAGCGCGAGGTTCGAGGTGACCAACAGCCTGCAACTGGACGATCTTCAGATCCGCCTTGGCACCAGATTGCTGGTCCGCATCGCCGCCGAGATCGCGCCGGGTGAGATCTTGACCGTGATGGGCCCCTCGGGCAGCGGCAAGTCGACCCTGCTCGCGGCCCTGACGGGCGCGGTCGCGCCAGTTTTCCATGTGACAGGCCGCATTCTGCTGCAAGGCCGCGACATCACGGATCTGCAACCCCATGCCCGCCGCATTGGCCTGCTGTTTCAAGACGACCTGTTGTTCCCGCATCTGACTGTCTCGGGCAACCTCGCCTTTGCCCTGCCTGCCAGCCTTCGCCCCCGCGCCGCACGCAACGCCCGCATCGACGACGCCCTGACCCAGGTGGATCTGCAAGGTTTCGGCCCACGCGACCCCGCCACCCTGTCCGGCGGCCAACGCGCCCGCGTGGCTTTGGCCCGTTGCCTGCTGTCCGACCCGCTTGCCTTGGCGCTGGACGAGCCATTTTCCCGCCTCGACACCGCCCTGCGTGCCACAATACGCGACCTGGTGTTCAGCCATGCACGCGCCCGCGCGCTGCCCGTGGTGCTGGTCACCCATGATCCGCAGGATGCCGCCGCCGCAGCAGGCGCCGTTGTCAGCCCCTGCCCCGCCATAGACTGATGCCAATCCCGCCAGTCGCCGGCCGTTACGGACCCTGCCAGAAAGCCTGCCGCCAGTCTTTCATTTTGGCTCAAACATCCGCTGTTTCGGGCGCAGCCATCGTGTATCGACAGATCACATCTCAAGGCGCCGACCTGCAAGCGCCGCATTCGCCCGCTAACGTACGCCGTACGCGATCGTCCGGCCCAGAACCAATTCCGCCTGCAGCCCCCCCAAAGCTGCGCTTTCGCCCAGCCGCAAGACCCCGCCATGCGACCGTGCCACATCGGCCGCAATCGACAGGCCCAATCCGACCCCACCGCCATGATTGGGGTTGCGGGCGGCGTCCAACCGGGCAAAGGGCAACAGCGCCTCATCGCGCTTGTCGCGTGGGATGCCGGGACCGTCATCCTCGACCGTCAGACGCAGGGCCTTGTCCGTGATCACATAGCTGACCACCGCCCGGTTGCCATAGCGGACAGCGTTGCCAACCAGATTGTCCAAGGCCCTGATCACGGCCTGTGGGCGCAATTGAACCTGCCCAGCCCCGTGACAGACACCCAGACTGGCCGGCAACCCGGCGCGCCGCGCCTTTTCAACGACCTGATCCACCAAGGACTGCGGGTTAACCAGTGCAGTCTCCTCCATGGCGTCACCGCGGGCAAAGGCCAGAAACTCTTCGACCAGCCGCACCATATCTTCGACATCGCCCTGCAATGCCAGAACATCGGCGTCTTGCGGCAACATGGACAGACCCAGCTTCATCCGCGTCAATGGGGCGCGCAGATCATGACTTACCCCCGACAGCATCAAGGTCCGCTGTTCCAGATGGCGTTCGATCCGGGCGCGCATGTCGACAAAAGCTGCACCCGCCGCCCGCACCTCGGTGGCGCCCCTTGGCCGGTAAGGCAGGTTCTGCCCGCGCCCGAAGGCCTCGGCCGCTGCAGCCAGACGAGTGACCGGCGACAACTGGTTGCGCAAGAAGACGTAAGCCACGGCCGTCATCAGGATCGAGGCCAGCGCCGTCACCACCAGCAACTGATGCGGGTTCGTAGCGGTCACACGGCTGCGCGCCAGCCTGACCATCACCGGCCCGAAGGACGAGGTGAGCCACAACTGCACCTCGCGCCGATCAGCCTGCAGATCGACAGTGGTCAGACCGTCCAGCCCGTCATGCAGCGTCGTACCCACCTCGCGCCCAGACAGATCCCAAAAGTCGCGTTTGTCACCCGGCGACGGGGGCCCGAGCGCTGGCAGCTGGACGCGCATCGACAGATCCCGCGCCAGAACGGTAGCCTGCTGCTGGGCCGACGCCAGATCGGGCGCATTGTCCAACTGGCGCATCAGATGCTGCACCTCCAGCAGCAGGCCGCGCGACAATTGCCGGGTCACGCCGTCGAAATGGCGCTGGATAAAGACAATCGACACGACGAATTGGATCGTGATGACTGGCACGATCAGGATAAGTGCCGCACGCCCGAACAGGCTGCGCGGCATATAGGTCTTGATGCGGAACGCCATGCAGATGATCTTATGTGCGAATGGCCGCCAAGGAAAGTGCCGATGCCCCATCCCGCAGAACCGACCACGCGCATTCGCCTGATCCGCGCCGACAACCCCTCGCCACTGACCGGAACCGGCACCAACACCTATCTGCTTGGCACGGGCGACGTGACAGTGATCGACCCCGGCCCCGACCTGGACAGCCATCTGGCGGCATTGCTGGCCAGCTTGGAGCCCGGCGAACGCATCGGCCATATCCTGCTGACCCATGCCCATCTGGACCATTCCGCCCTGATACCGCGACTGGCCGCCGCCACCAAAGCCCTGGTTCTGGCCTTCGGCCCCGCCCATGCCGGTCGAAGCGAGGTCATGACGACACTCGCCGCTCAGGGCCTGACTGGTGACGAGGGGGCGGACCTGACCTTTGTACCCGACCGGCGCTTGGCGGATGGGCAGATGCTGACTTTGTCCGGCGTGGCCCTGCGGGCGTGGCATTTGCCAGGACATATGGGGTGTCACATAGGCTTTGCCTTGGGTAATCAGCTATTCTCGGGCGATCATGTCATGGCATGGTCGACGACACTGGTGTCACCACCGGATGGCGACATGACGGCCTATATGGCCTCGTTGTACCGCTTGCAGGGCCAGGGCTGGGCGCGGTTTCATCCCGGCCACGGCCCGGCGATCGAGGATCCCGAAGCGCGGCTGCAGGCGCTGATCCGGCATCGGCGCGCGCGCGAAACCGCCATTCTGGCCCGATTGGCCCGCGAGGGTGCCGCCAGCGCCGCCATGCTGGCCGACGGCATCTATACCGACATCGCAGCCCATCTGCTGCCGGCTGCCACGCGCAACGTCCTTGCGCATCTGATCGACCTGCAGGGCCGCCATCTGGTCACCGCCGCACCCGGGCCGCTGTCGACGACGCGTTTTCACCTGTCATAAAGCCGTGCTATTTTCACGCCCGCCCCTTTACGCCCCCAAGTGGCCTTGCTATAGCACCTCAGTGTTCCGGCGTAGCTCAGCGGTAGAGCAGTTGACTGTTAATCAATTGGTCGTAGGTTCGATCCCTACCGCCGGAGCCAA
>JBAXXO010000098.1:0-11030 GCA_037127855.1 Alphaproteobacteria bacterium | reverse complement strand
GCCCTAGCCTGCCGTCATTTTGCCGGATGAATGTGATCAGGCCGGCGGCGAGACGGTCTGGCATCTCGATGGCATTCATCAGATTACGCATGGCGGCATCGTGCGCTTGAATATATGCTATTTCCCGCGGCAGATCCTCTTCGACCGTCCGCTTGACGCATTCGTACAGAAACTCTGCTGCTGCAGTGCAATCAAAGAACCGGTAAAGGTCGCCGGTGTCGTTGGTTACGTCCACGTTTCCATTTGGGAGCGCGCGCCAGTCGATCGAGTCCATCAGCGGCCCAGTATGGGCTTGCAAGGTCAGACGGTAGTCGTCGATCCGTTCGAACATGACCGTCGACACGGGGAAGACCATCCCGGGCGGTGTGAACTTTCGCTCTGCCAACACGTGGTGGATCAGGCAGCGGTGTAGGCGACCGTTTCCATCCGCCATCGGGTGGATGTAGACGAAACCGAATGCGATGATTGCGGCCTGCAGGACGGGGTCGACATCCGAGACGCGCAGCCGGTTGTTGCACAGGTTCAGACTTGTCATCAGGTCTGGGACGTCCTGGTGCCGGGCACCGATGAACTCGGGCAAAGGCTCGTTATCATGGTCCCTCTCACCCAAGAACACACCGTCCTCGCGGTAGCCGATTGGTGTAAAACGATCATCGCCGATCAGGATCCGGTGCAGTCGGTAGATCTCGGTCTGGTTGAGCGGGCGCTTCCCAGCCTCAAGAACGGCTTTGCCCCAGCGCTCCAGTCGATTGGTTGCCGGGCGTTCTCCTTCGATTTCGAAACTTGCTCGACTGTCTGCAAGCAACATGAAGCTGGCCGCCCGTGCTATGATCTGTGCACCTGTCCGTCCGATTACCTCTTGCGCCCGCGCTGACAAGTCGCTGGCGATGAAGGCTTCCAGCTTGGCGGTTCTTCGGATGATGGGGCAGAACGCGCCGGTCCCAAGCAAATTGTCCCGTACACGGTGGCGCGTGGACAGTCGGCCGCGATCAGTGAAGTCCCGAAACCATGTGAAGTAATGATCCGGGTCGATTGCGTCGACGGCGGTAACTGCAGGCGCATCCGCAAGTTCGAGGCGCTTGCCTGTGAGCATTTCGTAGAAGAACCAGACGCGCCGCGCGATTGCGCCGGTTGGGGCAGCATGCACGATCTCGACCAGCGCGGGTTGAGGGGCCTTGTCGAGAACCCGTTTCAGGATCAGGAGATCGATGCCTTCGTGCCGCAGCGCAAAGGTCAGATGACCCAGCAGAGTCGGCTCCGGCTGATAGCGCTTGTCGTAGACTTCCCAAGGATCCTCGGATCTTTTGTTGCCGCGCACATGCTTGTCAGAGATGCATGAGGCCCGCACCGACATTCAGGGCGAAAGCGCGTTGATCCCGGAAGAGCAGCGCCAGAAGTACGGCGTTGCTTGGGTTCCCGCCCCCTACAAGAAGGAATTTGGCGAAGAGTTCGTCGCCAATGTCTTGCAGAAGTAGCTCTGCGCCAAGGGCGCGGCTCCCCAAGGTGCCGCGCCTGCACGCGACCAGTCGGGTTTCGCACCTATTTGCCGTTTTCCATCCGGGCCAGGACTTCGGCGGCCAAGGCTCGATAGGCCTTGGCTGCGGCTCCATTTGGGACTGTGGCTGTGAGCGGGGCGCGGTGCACGCCCATGCGTTCGATATCCGAGGCAAAAGGCATCCAAGCCTTCAGGAAGCGTTTCTTGTGGGCGGCGGTCAGCGCCGTCATCGTGTCGGCGTGCAGGTTCTTTTGCGTCTGCACCATGCTGAATGCGCCCATCAGCTTGGCCTTGGGCAGGGTCTTGGCGTCGAAGAAGGCCACCAACTGCTCAAAGGTCCGTTCTGACAAGGTGGTCGGGATGACCGGCACCAGAATTGCATCCGCCGCGCGAAAGATATTCTCGGACAGGGTCGAGATATTGGGCGGACAATCCAGCAGGATCAGGTCGTAATCCGCCTGAACCCCCGCCAACGCCTTTTTCAGCCGTGAGCGTTTGTCGCGCATCCGCGACAGAAATATGTCGAAATCGCGGAACCCCAGATTGGCGGGCAGAATATCTAACCCGTCATAGTCGCTGGCGCGGATCGCGGCTGTCAGGGTGGCGACATCCTCGAAAAACTGCGCGTTGGAAAGCTTTTTCGACGGCTTGACGCGGAAATAGAAACTCGAAGCTCCTTGCGGATCGAGGTCGCACAACAGAACCCGCAGGCCAAGGCCCGCAAAGACATGGGCGAGATTGACGGCGGTGGCGGTTTTGCCGACACCGCCCTTGTTGGAATAACAGGCCAGGATTTTCATGATGCCTCCTTCGTGGCGGAAACCATGCTGTGAAAGGTCGCGCACATCTCAGGCCCGGTGAAGGCCTGCAAGGCTGTCAGGGCGGCGGCGCGTGCGCCCCCATGCCGCCCATACAGGACGGCCATCAGGGCGCCCACGCTTTGCGCCATTGCCACGGGTGCCGCGGGATGCCTGGACAAGAACTCATCCAGGCTGACTTGCTGGACCGATCCGTCATTGAACTGCCCCAGCAGGTCTTGCAAGCTCTTGATCGCCTTGCGCAATGTCTTGAACGGCAGCAAAGGGAAGAGGTGCGCGAAAAACTCCATCAGATAGCGCAGCTTTTTCAGATGCAGGCGCAAAAGGTGCAGGTCGGTATCGGGCGTTTCCGGGGTAATCTTGGCGGCCAGATCACAAATCTTTTGGTGACGGGCGCGGATCAGGCGCTGGGCCAGAACCTGCGCCGGAATGTCGGCCAGCTTGCCGGGGCTCAGATGACGGGGCTTGTGGAAGAGGTTGGTCAGGGATTTGACCTCTTCATGGTAAGCCGCAGTTTGCAAAAGCGCTGCCAAGGTGCGATGTGCTGCCAGACGTTCCTGCCCGAGAATGGCGAACAAGGCATCCAACCCCGGATACAGCGAGGGCGGCAGCAGGGCATAGGCGGATGCGCGATCCAAAAGGGCCACGTCCAGATCACGCAAAGGGCCGGTCGCCTGCATAAGACCCGCAAAGCGAATCCGCAGGGCCTCGGTCCGGTCCGATCGATAAACGCCGTTGAACAGGCCAAGGATCAGCCGGATCTTGCGCAAACCGATGCGGTAATCGTGCAGGAATTCGGTATCGTAGTCAGCAATGATGCCGGGTTCATTGGCGCGCAGGACGGGCAAATAGGCCGCGATGATCTGTGTTGCGGCGTCAAAAGCGGTTTCATCGGGGCCGAGTTCAACTTCGGGCTTGGCACTATAGGGCGGCTGACCGGCAAACAGCGCATCACGAATCTCGATCATGGGACGGGCGCTGTTCTCGGTCAGATGCTCTCGCAGGGTTACAAGTGCCTTGTCATAGCCGCGCAAGCCCTGCAGCGTGATGAGCGCGCCCCGACCGCGCGCCGTCGTGAGGACGTGCAAATGGGCACGGGCGCAGGTCTTTCCCTGATCGTCGACCAGTACAAGTCGCCCTTCTTCGATCTGGCCCTCGGCTTGGGGCAACAGGCAGCGCAGTTGTGAGAGGTCAATCAGCGCGGTCTTGATCGGGCCGGGCGGGAAGTCGGCGACGAAATTGCTGGAGCGGTGGGCTTGTTGTTGCAGGATGGTTCCGTCTGGGGATATCAGCGAAAAGCTGTGCGATGCCTCCAACAGCATCCGGTTCGACAGCCGCAGCGTCCCGTCGAATGTGTCCCAAAGGATGAAGGGCACCGACGCGCCGAGCGACCTGTTGAGTGTCAGCTTGCCCGAAAACCCTTTGATCAGGGCCGCAAGGCCATTTTCGGGCAAGTAGAAACGGAGGGAAGGTTGAGGCAACATCGGGCCGTCTTTCGCAGGAGCTTTGGGCAAAGGCTGACCAGTACCGCGCCAAGAAAGTGCGGCGGCGCAGGGTCTGGGAGGAGAAACTTAAGTGCCGGCGCGCTTTCTACGCTTTGCCGGTTCGGTGGAGAAAGGGGGCACTTCTGGTGCCGTTTCTTGTGCGGGGGCCTCCGCCGGTTCTAGGGCAACTTCTATGGTCGCAGCGGCGACCTCCGGCTCATCCTCGGCGGTAGCAGGCGTTTGCGCTTGGGACGCGACCCAATCCCGCATGAACCGGCGAATCTCGCGCGCGGCGGTGGTATCCAGCCGCTCACAAAGTGCCACGAAGTCGTCACGCTCAGCCCGTTCGACCCGCAAGACGAGTTGGGCAGATTTCTTCTTTTCCTTGCCGTGGGGTTTTGATTTGCTCATGGGGTCACCTCAGAATTATGTATATACATAGTATATGCTTTCTTGGCCATGGCAAGTTGAATTTTGATAAGCGTCCAGGTGCGCCCGTCTCCTCACATTCCAAAGGTGCGGCGGAATGGGCACCGGCCTGGCCGACACGGCGTTCAAGTTCGGGGCCAGTCTCGCCCTTACCATTTGGGGCGAAATCGGTGGACGCGTTCGGCGTGCAACAGGAGACCGACTAAGCGGCAAGACTGGTCAACGGCCGATTGCGGCAGCAGAGCTCGGCGGGTTTTTCAAGGGGCGTTGGGATTGTGACCGCTATCCTTGCGGGGGTAACGTGGCAGGGGGGATGGGGCTGGCGCGCATGGCGTTGCGCGTGATGGTATAGGTGGCCGAGGCCATGACCAAGGCACCGCCCAGTATGGTGGCCCAGGTCGGGACCTCGCCATAGATCGCCCAGCCGGTTGCGGCCATCATGACAAGCCGCAAATAGCCCAAGGGGGCCACGGCCGAGGCGCGGCCAATGCGGATGGCTGCGGTGAAGAGCCAGTTGCCCGCCGTAAAGATCACCCCCATGATCCCAAGGATCATCACTTCATGCGGGGTGGGGGTGACCCAGACCCATAGGGCCACGGGCGCAGACAACACGGCCACAACCAGACCCTGCCAGAACAACACTGTGATCGTGGTATCGTGGGTGGAGCCAAGCCGAAGGGCAATCATGCTGGCCGCGCCACAGATTGATCCTGCCAGTGCCAGCAGGGCAAAGGCATCAAAGCCCGTGCCAAACGGGCGGATCATGACGGCCACGCCCACAAACCCGACCGCCGCCGCCAGCCAGCGCCGCCAGCCAATAGGCTCGCGCAGCAGCGTGGCGGCAAAAGCGGTGGCGATCAGCACTTCGGCCATGCTGATCGCCGTGGCATCGGCCAAGGGGATATGGATGATCGAGGTCAACCCGCAGAACATCGCCCCGACAGCCAAGAGCCCGCGCGTCAGATGCAGCGGCAGTCCGGTAGGGTGCAGGATGACGGCCCGCGCCGCCCAGTATTGCGGGGCCATCAGGATCAGCGCCATGACCTGACGGATCAGGATGACCTGCGGCACCGCAATGTGACCGCTGATCATCCGCATGAAGACAGACATGGCGCTGAACACGACAAAGGCGGCGATCATCAGGATCGACGCATAAAGGTCGGCCGTCATCCCGGCATGGGACTCTCGAACTGGAGTCAATGTCACAAACGGCACTCCCACATTGCGCCGGGCCGCGTCCGGACGGGGGCACTGGACGAACTTATGACCGCCAATTGCCTTGGTATGCCTGCCCTTCGCAAGGGGCCGTCCGACCGGAATTTGAACGGCCACACGCCCCTCGGTCGGATCATTCCCTGGTCAAGAATGTGCTGGCCGTTTGGCAGGAAGCGAATCGGTTTCGCGGTCTCTCCTCAGCGACGGCAAGACAAGCGGGTGAACGCGACCGGGCCAGCCAAGCCATCAAGGCGATGGACTGTAAAGGTTGGGTCCGGTCGCGCCACTTACTCATCAAGCCGCCAGCTTGCCGGCCTTGCGCGCAAGATCAGCCAACCACAGCACGTCGTCACCGGAAATTGTGTCAACGGCACCCGCGGCCAGCATCTCGACCATGCCTTCCATCAGGTCAAGACCTGCCGCCGTATAAAGGTCATAGGTCTTGGGCCGCTGGAAATGGTGGCGCACAGCGATTCCCGCGGCATGCAGGGCCATGCCGTCCTCGGGGCGGAACATGCCATGTTCCACCGAAACCGAGTCCAGCCGCGCGGCTCGGGCCAGGTCCACCAGACCCACATGGCGGGCATGCAGGATGCCTTCGGTCCGCACGGCAGGGACGTGATCTTTCAGTGTCGCAAGCACAGTGTGGTCAAAGGAGATGAAGATGGCGTGATCCAGAATATCGGTGGTTTCCACAAGTTCCGTGATCCGGGCATAGGTGCCCTCAAGGTTCTGAAACTCCTTGATTTCTACGACAAGGCCCAGGCCGATTTCGGCGGCATGGGCGACGGCCTCGGCCAAGGTCGGCACCGGCTCGCCCGCGAAATCGGCGCTGAACCAGCTGCCCGCATCCAAGGCACGGATATCGGCTAGCGAGGCACGGGAGCATAGACCCTTGCCATTGGTGGTGCGTTCCAGGAAATCGTCATGCATCAGCACCAGTTCCCCATCCGAGGTCAGGACGACGTCGATTTCCGCACTGGTACCCCCGGCATTGCGGGTGGCGGTAAGGGCGGCAAGGGTGTTTTCCGGCGAGGCGATGGAATTGCCGCGATGGCCACAGACATGGACAAAACCGGTTTCGCTGTGGAGGAGTTTGAACATTTGGGGGTCCTTTGGTTAAAGTTTGCCCATGCCGGCGGCAAGGGCTCCGTCATTGCGCATCGCCCGTTCGGCGAGGAAGAAGATAACGACAGTGGGCACCAGAACGATGAAGGTGACGACGGCAGCATTGGGAAAGATCATCACTTTGCCACCCAGCACGGCCCAGAGTTTCACCGTCAGGGTTTCCACTTGCGGGGCCCCGACGATGAAGGTCTTTTCGAACTCCTCAAAGCTGGAGACGAAGGTCAGCATGCCGCCTGCGATGAAACCTGGCCAAGCCAATGGGGCCACGATGTGCAGGCCGACTTGCAAAGGGGACGCGCCCAGGCTGCGGGCGGCGTGGATCAGGTCGGCGGGTATGGCCTCTAACGTCGCCGACAGGATGCGGATCATGAAGGGCAGTGTGCCGATGGTCTGGGCAAGGATGACGCCGGGCACCGAAAAGGCAAGGCCGACGCGAAAAAAAAGATAACCTATGCCGATGCCCACGATCAAACCCGGCACGATCAGTGGGGCCAGAATGAACATCTCGATCGCGCGTTTGGCGCGAAAGGGGATTTTGGCCAGCGCATAGGCAGTGGGTAGGGCCAGCAGGCCCGACAGGGCGGTGACGGACAGCGAAATGAACACCGACAGTCCGATGCTGTTCAGTAGGCTGCGGTCCAGCCCGATCGCTCGCCAATGGTGCAGCGATATGGCGCGGGGCACGATGTCGGGGGCGAACCAGCCACCCTTTGGGTCCACCAAGGACCATAAGGCCGCCACGAGCATGGGCGCGAGCAGGGTCAGCGCCAAGGACGCGTAAAGGCCGATGGACAGAAATCGGCCTTTCATCGCACCTCCCCCCCGGTTGCACGGCGCAGGCCGTGGGTCACACGGTAATAGGCCAGGAGCACAGCGCAGGCGATGGCCGACATGACGATGCCCATGGCGGTGGCAAGGCCCCAGTCATTCTTTTGATAAGCCGCCTCATACATCCAGACCGACAGCGGCTTGGGATAGATCGGGCCCAGCAATGAGGGCACTGCAAAGGCTCCGGTCGACCCGACAAATACCAGCAGGACTGCCGCCGTGATGCCGGGCAAGGAAAGCGGCAGTTCGATCTGCCAGAACACGGTGAGGCGCGAGGCCCCAAGGCTGCGGGCGGCAGCGGCCAGATCGACCGGGATCGAGGCCAGCGCCCCGCCGATGATCAGCGTCATGAAGGGGATGGATTTCCAGGCCAGCGCGATGATGACCCCCAGCGACCAATCATCCCGCACCAGTTTCGGCAGGCTCAGGCCCAAGGGTTTCAACAGTCGCGACATCTCGCCACCCCGATCAAACAGGATCATCACGATGAAGGCGGCCACGATGCCCGGCACCACCAGCGGCACCTTGTACAGGGTCAGGAATAACTTCTTGCCGGGAAAGGTGGATTGCAAGGCCACCGCCAGCGGCAGGGCAACGGCCAGGCTGACCAACGTCGGCACGACCGAGATATACAGCGAATAGCGGATGCCATCGCGGTAAACGCTGTCCGAGAAAAGCTCCGCGTAGTGGCGCAGGGTAAAGCCGTCATTGGTGCCGATGGTGCCCATGCCAAGGCTGGTCAGCAGCGCCAGGACCAGAGGCAGACCAAAGAACAGCACGAGGTAACCCACCCCCGGCACAAGCAAAATCCACAGCGTCGCGCGGCTGGTGGTCATGCGCCGCCCCATTCCGCCAACAGATGCAGATCAGAGGGGAAAGCCAGCACGACCCTCGTGCCTTTGGCGTGGACGACGGCGTCCTTGCCGCTGGAGCGTGATCGCAGGGTCAACCCGCCGATGGTCACCCGGTGTTCAACCTCGGGCCCCAGAAAGGTCACTTCGGTGACCTCGCCAGCCCCTTGATCTGCCGCTGTCAGGCCCAGATCCTCGGGGCGCACCGACAGTTGCACCGTGCCCGCACCTGTCGGCGCAACCCCCACGAACTGCCCCCAATCGGTGATCATCCGCCCCGATTGCACGCGGGCGGGGATGACGTTCGTATGGCCCAGAAATTCGGCGGAAAAGCGGGTTCTGGGGGTTTGGTACAGATCGCGCGGGGTGCCGATTTCCACGATCGCCCCGGCATTCATCACCACCACACGGTCGGCCAGCGCCATCGCTTCAGATTGGTCATGCGTCACATGGATGGTTGTGATGCCCAGACGGCGTTGCAGCGCCTTCAGGTCATCACGCAACTGTTCGCGCAGCTTGGCGTCAAGGTTGGACAAAGGCTCATCCAGCAAGAGCAAGGGCGGCTCGATGGCAATGGCGCGGGCCAGAGCCACGCGCTGCTGCTGGCCGCCCGACAATTCGCGCGGCAGCCGGTCGGCATGGCCCGACAGATCGACCAGGGCCAGGGTCTGCGCGACCTTTGCCGCGATGTCTGCGGCGGGCCAACGGCGCATCCGCAGGCCAAAGGCCACGTTGCGCGCCACAGACATATGGGGAAACAGGGCGTAGGATTGAAAGACAAGGCCGATATTGCGGCGTTCGGGCATCAGCGCGTCGATGCGCTGCCCGGACAGAATGACCTGACCCTGATCTGCGTCCGTGATCCCGGAGATCATACGCATCACCGTGGTCTTGCCGCATCCCGATGGACCCAGCAACGCCACAAACTCGCCATCGGCCACGCTCAGCGTAAAGTCATCCACGGCCACAGTCGGGCCGAAGGTCTTGCGCAACCCTACGATCTGAACATCAGCCACAGCACACCATTGGCGAAAAAGGCTGCGCGCCGGGCATGGCGCGCAGCCTTGGGGTTCATTTGGCTTGCAGGATTTCCGTCACGAACCGCGCTGCAGCGGCGCTGGTCACAGTGCCCACGATGCGCGGACGCGCGAGGGTGTCGTACTGATCCTGCGGCACCAGACGGGCGACGACATCCGGCCCCAAGGCCTTGGCGATGTCCAGCTTCGTCCGGGCCGAGCGCGAGCCATTGACGCTGAGTTTGTAGAGCTGAATCTCGTCCGACATCAGGTAGTCCATGAACAGCAGCGCACCGGCCAGATGCACGGCACCCGATGGGATCATGGCGCCGTCGCCATCGCCCACTTCGCCCTCGGTCATCAGACGGGCCTTGATGGTCGGCGGGATCAGGCCACGGCCGATGAAATCGAACACCATGTCTTCCCAGACGGTGCCGACATTGATCTCACCATTGGTGAACAGGTTCAGCGTGTCGGAATTGCCGTTGGTGAACTCGACCAGCGGTTTCAATTCCTTGAAATAGGCCAGCACCGGGTCCAGGCAGGGGCCGGCAGCCCAGGCCTTCGCCTCGTCTTCGGTCAGGGTATAATCATACAGACGTGCCTGACAGTCCTTGGTCGCCATGGCGAGGATCGCGGTTTCCAGAAAGCCCGAACCCGAGCCGCCTTTGGTGGGATCGGTCAAGGCGACTTTCATCGGGTTGGCCTTGGCATAGGCCAGCAGTTCGGGGAAGCTCTTGGGCTCGGTGCCTTCGGCCACGACGCGGGTATCAAAGGCAATGGCGGTCTGGTTGCGGTGGAAGGGTGCCACGACGCCATTGTGAACATAGCCACGCGAGACGGTGGCAGCGTTCTGGTTCAGATCGGGGGCGGAAGGGAGCATGCTGTTCAAGGGCAGGTTGGCGATGACGCCCGCCTCGTTGGCCACACGAACGGACCCGTTCGGCATCCAGAACAGATCGACCGGCGAAGGCTGAGCGGCCTGTTTGGCGGCGATCAACTGTTGCACGGCCTGATCACCATCCACCTGGTGATAGTCGATCTTCACACCGGGATATTTGGCTTCGAACCGGCGGATGATTTCGGCGAACAGATCCTTTTCGGATTCGCCAAAGTCATAGAACACCACCGTCCCGTCCTTGACCGCCAGGGGCGTCAGAACGTCATAGAAATTGGCAGTGGTCAGGGATTTCAGGTCAATCGTCGTGGTGATGTTGAATTCGGGCGCGCTGACCGGGTCAAAGGCAAAGGCGGGGGCATTGGCAGCACAGATCAACGAAGCAGCAAGCAGCAAAGCGCGAAGCGTCATGTCGTCCTCCTGTTGGGGGCTTGGATGTACGAGAGGATGCAGAATGCGTGCGCCACATGACAGAGGCTTGATGGTATTGAATCGGTTGGGTGGAGTTTTGGTGACAATTCGGGCCGACATCATTTCGTGACACTGGATTGCTAGGCTGAGGCCAGAACAGGAGTTCCAGATGACCCAAAGCACCCGGATGCTGGTTTTGTCTTCCATCACCCAGGAAACTGCCCGCCTTGCCCTGTCGCGGCAAAGGGCGGCACAGGGGCTGTCGGTGGACATGAAGGGGCGGCTGGATTTCGTGACGGGCGCTGACCGCGAGGTCGAGGCCCTGGTTGCGGCACGGGTGGCGGAGGCTTTCCCGCAGGACGGTCTTTTCGGGGAGGAGGGCCAGCGCAAGCCGGGGACCAGCGGCGTGGTCTGGGTGGTGGACCCGATTGACGGCACGCATAACTTTGTGCTGGGC
>JBAXXO010000097.1:0-11038 GCA_037127855.1 Alphaproteobacteria bacterium | reverse complement strand
CATCGCCACCCGTGCGTCCGGGGTTGGTGACCTTGCCTTTGCAATGCGGCGGCATCTTGGCCCATTGGGCATCCGTCAAGCCCATGCGATCCATGAAAACCCCCTTTCGGAGCTTGACTCACAAACGGCTCAACCTGTGAATCCCAATTCTCAACTCACCCTAATGTACTTTCTTTGACACCCTATCAAACTCGCTGACGCGTGTAACCTGGCGGCAAGGTCGCCAGGGATTGTGAAATCCTAGGCCCCCACCGACAAGAATCAGACTGGTATCAGACAGGCCGCAACACGGCGCCCCTCGCCCAGCAACACGTTATAGGTCCGCGCCGCAGCGGGCGAGTTCATGATCTCGACTCCGATGCCTTGCGCCTCGAGCGCGTCGCGAAAAGCCACTGGCACCGGCGCGATCTCGCGCCCGGTACCAACCAGCAGCACGTCGATCCGACCCAGCAGGGCTAGGGGCGTCGCCGCGTCCGCCATCCCGCCCCAAGGCCCGGCATCCCACGGCGTCACCAGACAGTCGCCGCGCAGCACATGGGTTCCCACTCGAAAGAAGCCCGGGCCATAGCTTTCGATTGCCAGCGCCTGCCCATAGGTGATCTCGGTCATCCGGATGTCAGGCATCTATGTTGGCGAATTCGTGATCCGCCCCCTTGCCGGTCTTGCGCGGCTTGTCTGAACGGTCCAGCCCCAAAAACAGCACCAGGTTCTTGGCGACATAGACCGAGGAATAGGTGCCAAGCAAGATGCCGACAAAGATTGCAAAGCTGAAGCCGCGGATCACATCGCCGCCCAGCACCAGCATCGCGCCGACCGCAATCAACGTCGTGATCGAGGTCATCAATGTCCGGCTCAAGGTCTCGTTCACGGACAGGTTCATCACATCGCGCAGCGGCATCGTCTTGTACTTGACCAGATTCTCGCGCAGCCGGTCGAAAACCACCACCGTATCGTTGATCGAATACCCCAGAATCGTCAGCAAGGCAGCGACGATGGTCAGGTCGAATTTCAACTGGAACAATGCAAAGATGCCGATGGTGATGAACACGTCATGCAGCAGCGCCAGCACCCCGCCCAAGGCGAACTGCCATTCGAACCGCAGCCACAGATAGGCCATGATCGCCAGCGACGTCACTGTCAGCGCGATGATCGACGACGACACCAACTCGCCCGACACTTTGGGCCCCACGGTTTCGGACGACACCACCTTCAACGCCGGGTCCATCTTTACCAAGGCGGCCTCGACCGCCGCCAGCTGTTCCGGCGTCACCGCCAGTGTCTTGTCCGCCGACGAAATCCGGATCGACGCCACATGCTGATCGCTGCGAAACGACGGGTCAAAAACTTCGTTGATCGCCACGTCGCCCAGACCCAGCGTCGACAGCGCCTGCCGATACGCCCCGGTATCGATGACCGTGGTGCTTTCGGTGCGCATGGTCGTGCCACCCTTGAAGTCGATGCCAAAGTTCAGCCCCATCACCCCCCATATGACAAAGGCGAGCAGCATCAGCGCCATCGACCCGCCAAAGGTCGCCCATTGATAGGCAAAGAAGTTGATGTTGGTCTTTTCCGGAGCCAGCCTTAAACGCCATGCCATGATGAAACCTTACACAATCAGGGTTTTGGGCTTGCGCCAGTTGAACCATGCCGAAATCAGCAACCGTGTCACAAAGATCGCGGTAAACACCGAGGTGACAATCCCGATCCCCAAGGCAACGGCAAAGCCGCGCACCGGCCCGGCCCCAAAGAAATACAGCACGACCGCCGTGATCAGGGTGGTAAAGTTGGCGTCGATGATGGCACTTAGCGCGCGTTCATAGCCGACCTCGATCGCCCGAGCAGGCGTATGCGCGGTGCGCAACTCCTCGCGGATGCGTTCGTAAACCAGCACATTGGCATCCACCGCCATGCCGATGGTCAACACGATGCCCGCGATGCCGGGCAGTGTCAGCGTGCCACCGATCATCGACAATATGCCAAAGATCAGCGCCATGTTGATGACCAATGCCACCACCGCAAAGCTGCCGAACAGGCCGTAACTGGCAATCATGAACAGGCTGACCAACCCCATACCGACCAAGGCGGCAATCTTGCCGGCATCAATCGAATCCTGGCCCAATTCCGGCCCGACCGTACGCTCTTCCAGAAAGGTCATCTCGGCAGGCAGGGCACCCGCCCGCAGCAGCACCGCCAGATTTGTGCTTTCCTCCAGCGAGAAATTGCCGGTGATGATTCCCGATCCACCCGTGATGGCCGACTGGATGGTGGGTGCCGAAATCACCTTGTTGTCCAGCACGATGGCAAAGGGTTCGCCGATATGCGCCCCGGTATAGGTGCCGAACTTGCGTGCGCCTGCGACATTGAACTTGAAGTTGACCGCAGGTCGGTTGTTCTGATCGAAAGAGGGCTGCGCATCCGTCAACTCCTCACCCGTCACGACCGGGTTTTCATCGACGATGTAGAACTCGCCGGGCTCATTGCCCGGCAAAACCAGCTTTTGTGCGCCCGGTGCCGTATTGGCATCAGCGGCCCGGCCCAGCACCTGATTGAAGGTCAGCTTGGCCGTCGTGCCGATCATCGCCTTCAACTCGGCCGCTGATCCGATCCCGGGGACCTCGATCACGATCCGGTCCGAACCCTGCCGCTGGATCGACGGCTCGCGCGTCCCCGCCGCATCGACGCGGCGGCGGATGATCTCCAGCGACTGCTGCATGGTGCGGTTGTCCGTCGCCAGCTTTTCCGCCGGTGACAAGGCGATCACAATCACCTGACCGTCCAGCGTGACATCGATATCCTTCTGCCCCGCGCCGGTCAGCGACACGACATTGTTGGCCAGCCCCTGCAGTTTGACCAGCGCCGCCTGCACCCCCTCGGGCTTGGAGACCGAAATCCGCAACTCCTCGGGTGCCGAAGGCTCGCGGCGCACCGAACCGACGGTATCGCGCAACTCTTTCAACGCATCCCTGGCCTCGGGCCACAGGGCGTTCATGCGCTGCTTGTAGACATCCGCCAGCTTGACCTCGGCCAGCAAATGCGCGCCACCCCGCAGGTCCAACCCCAGATTGACCAGCGCCGAAGGCATGACGCTTGGCCATAGGTCCAGCGCCGATGTCTGCTCGGGCGTGGCCGCCCCCCCCGCCTTCAGCGATTTTTCAATCGCGACCGCCGCATCGTTGCGGGTTTCGACCCGCGTGTAGAACAGGTTGGGCACGGCCATGATCACGCCAATGGCGACCAGGCCCCAGATGACAAGACGCTTCCACAGCGGCGTATACAGGGACATTGCGGAAACTCAGGCCGTTGCGGGTTCGGTCTTGGACAGAACCTGCGTGATGGTCGATTTCACGACCTGAACCTTGACGCCGGTGGCAATCTCTATCTCGACCCGGTTTTCATCGTTGACCTTGGTGACCTTGCCGATGATGCCCCCGGCGGTGATCACCTCATCCCCACGCCGCACGGCCTGGATCATCGCCTTAAGCTCCTTCATCTTCTTTTGCTGCGGACGGATCAGCAGGAAATACATGATGCCGAAAATCAGGATCAGCGGCAGAAACTGGCCGATGATCGAACCGGCACCCGGGGCGGCGGCAGCCTGAGCATAGGCGGGCGAGACAAAAAGCATATACGTCCTCAACGTTGGGTCCATCTGGCGGCCCGTGGCGGACCAGCCCGATCATTTGGCGGGCACCCTACAGATGGGTAGCGGGATGTGCAAGGCAAGGTCTGCGGCGCCTTTTCCCGCCAAAAGCCCGCCGCCGGATTTACCCCTTCACATCGGCCCCCGCAATGTTGCATATGTCGCCCAAACCAACGCACAGGGCCGCATCATGCATGACATCCGCGCCATCCGCGAAGATCCCGCCGCCTTTGACGCCGCCCTTGCGCGCCGCGGCCTGTCGCCAATGTCGCCCGAAATCCTGGCATTGGACAATCATCGGCGCGCCAACATCCATGCTTCTGAAACGGCGCAAGCCGCGCAGAACGTGGCATCCAAGGAGGCTGGCGCTGCCAAAGCCCGCGGAGATGATGGCGAGTTTGATCGTTTGCGTCGCGTGATTGCGGATAAGAAGGAGTATATCCGGCTACTGGCCGAAGCCGCAGCAAGTCAGGATGTGGCACTGAATGATTTGCTGATGGGCATCCCCAACCTGCCGCTGAACGATGTGCCCGAGGGTGCCGACGAAAGCGGCAATGTCGAGTTGCGCCGGTGGGGCGCGCCGCGCAACTTTGCCTTCGCCCCCAAGGAACATTTCGAGATCAAGGGCGTCCAACCCGGCATGGACTTTGAAACCGCCGCCAAGCTTTCCGGCGCGCGCTTTGTCATCCTCAAAGGGGCCGTGATCCGCGTCCACCGCGCGCTTTCCCAATTCATGCTGGACACCCATATCGAGGAGCATGGCCTGCAAGAAACCTGGACCCCGGTTCTGGTGAAGGAGGCGGCGATGTATGGCACCAACCAACTGCCCAAATTCGCCGAAGACAGCTATCAGACCACCAATGGCTGGTGGCTGATCCCCACCGCCGAAGTCACCCTGACCAATAGCGTCGCGGGCGAGGTTCTTGATGAATACGCTCTGCCTGTTCGCATGACGGCCCATACGCAATGCTTCCGCTCCGAGGCGGGCTCGGCCGGAAAGGACACGTCAGGCATGTTGCGTCAGCACCAGTTCGAAAAGGTCGAGATGGTGACGATCTGCACCCCCGACACCGCCCTTGCCGAACATGACCGCATGACCCGCTGCGCCGAAGCCATCCTCGAAAAGCTTCAGATTCCCTATCGCACCATGGTCTTGTGCACCGGCGACATGGGGTTTGGCGCCCAAAAGACCCATGATCTGGAAGCCTGGCTGCCCGGACAGAACAAATACCGCGAAATCTCGTCGGTCTCGACCTGCGGCACCTTTCAGGCCCGGCGCATGAACGCCCGCTACCGACCGGCCAAATCCGACAAAGGCGGCAAGCCCGATTATGTGGCGACCCTGAACGGCTCGGGCCTTGCCGTCGGCCGCTGCCTGATCGCGGTCCTCGAAAACGGCCAACAAGCCGACGGCTCGGTCGATCTGCCCGCCGTCCTGTACCCCTACCTGCGCGGCAAGACCCGCATTTCCGCCCAAGGCCACATGGAATGACCCAACCTGCCCGCAACGGCTGGCTGCGCAGCCACCTGCCCGCCCTCGTTCTGCTGGGGGCAACCCTTGCCTTCTTTGCCTCGCCCATCGTCACGCCGCCGTTCAACGGCTATGATCCGGCCATGTTCCCGGTCCTGGTCCCCCGCCCGGCCATCCAACCCGCCGGCTATGCCTTTGCCATCTGGGGCCCGATCTTTCTGTGGCTGACCGCCCATGCAATCTTTGGCCTTTGGCGCCGCAATGACAGCCCGGCCTGGCTGGCCCCACGACTGCCCTTGACCCTGGCCATTCTGCTGGGCGCAGTGTGGCTGTTTGTCGCGCCTTCTTATCCCATCGTCGCAACCTTGGTGATCGTGGCCATGGCCGCCCTCTCCTTGACCGCCTTTTTGCGCGCCGACCAGGTGACCGACCGCTGGATCCTGTCAGCACCGCTTGCAATTTTTGCAGGCTGGCTTACCGCTGCCGCCGCCGTTTCGACCGGCGTTGTCCTTGCGGGCTACGGCGTCCTGTCCAACACGACCGGGGCGCTTCTTCTTCTGGGGGTCGTCCTAGGCCTGGCGCTGATCGTGCAATCGCGCAAACCCGCGATGCCGGTCTATGGTGCCACCGTGGTCTGGGCGCTGATCGGGATCGTGATGGCAAACCGGGCCGATCTGCCTTTGGTGAGCACCGCAGCATTGTTGGGCGCGGTCGTGCTGGGCATCCAAACCGTGATCCTTGCGCGCCGCTGACCGTCAAACCAGCCTTGAGCCATTTCTCCTTGGCTCAAACACCCCAAGGAAAAGCCCATTGCCCTTTGGCAAAGGGGTTCGGGAGAGGTAATCCCTCACCGCACGCAGCCTCAGTCCTCCTTGCGCCCGTCGATATGCTTGCGCAACCGCGACGGTGTGTTGAATTTGGGGTTCTTGAACGGGTTCCTGTCGCCCTGCGACCGGAACGTAACCCGGATCGGCACCCCCGGCAGGTCAAAGTGATCGCGCAAGCCATTGACCAGATAGCGCTTGTAGCTGTCCGGCATATCTTCGGGATGGCTGCACATCACAATGAAGCCCGGCGGCCGCGTCTTGACCTGTGTCATGTAGCGCAGCTTGATCCGACGTCCGCCGGGTGCGGGCGGCGGATGCGCCTCGACCATCGCCGCGAGCCAACTGTTCAGCCGCGCTGTCGGGATGCGGCGGTTCCAGACCTCATGCACCTTCAACACCGCGTCATGCAGACGGTCCAACCCCCGGCCCGTCTTGCCCGATACCGTGATCAGCGGCGCCCCGCGCAACTGCGGCAACAAGCGCTCAAACATCTCTTTCAGTTCGGCCAGCTTTTCCTGCTTTTCGCCCTCCAGATCCCATTTGTTGATCGCCACCACCACCGCGCGGCCCTCGGTCTCGGCAAAGTCGGCGATGCGCAGATCTTGCACTTCAAAACTGATCTCGACATCGAGCAACACCACGATCACCTCGGCAAAGCGCACGGCCCGCAAGCCATCTGACACCGACAGCTTTTCCAGCTTTTCCACGATCCGCGCCTTCTTGCGCATCCCGGCTGTGTCAAAGACGCGAATGGGCGTGCCCAGCCAATTGGTACGCACCGAGATGGCATCGCGCGTGATGCCCGCCTCAGGGCCAGTCAACAATCGGTCAAAACCCAGTATCTTGTTGATCAGCGTGGATTTGCCGGCATTCGGCCGCCCGATCACCGCAATCTGCAAAGGCTTCTTTTCAGACGGGTGCCAATCCCATTCGACATCCGCATCCACATCAACCTCGGTCTCGGGCGTGTCGGCGGCATCACGCGCCGCAAACTCGGCCTCAAACGGCTTCAGCGCGTTGTACAGATCGTCCAACCCCTCGCCATGTTCGGCCGACAACCGCAACGGCTCGCCCAGACCCAGCGACCAACCCTCCAGCGCGCCGGCATCACCGGCCTTGCCCTCGGCCTTGTTGACGCCCAGAATGACCCTTGCCCCCTTTTTGCGCAGAATATCGGCAAAGGTCTCGTCCGACGGCGTGACGCCGACCCGCCCGTCGATCAGAAAAAGGCTGACATCCGCCATGTCCACCGCGCGCTCGGTCAGGCGCCGCATCCGACCCTGCAGGCTGTCATCGGTGATTTCCTCTAAGCCCGCCGTGTCGATCACCGTAAATCGCAGATCGAACAGCTTTGCATCCCCCTCGCGCAAATCGCGGGTGACACCGGGCTGGTCGTCGACCAAGGCCAGCTTGCGCCCCACGAGGCGGTTGAACAGCGTCGATTTGCCGACATTGGGGCGGCCCACAATGGCAAGGGTAAAGCTCATGACTTTAATGCACCTATGAGGAAGCGACCGTCATACACGGGTCAGCGCCTAACGGAAAGCCAGAAGTTGCCCGTTGCCGGTTACGACCAGCAACAGCCCCGCCGCCAGTGCCGGATCAGTGGCGGCGCCGCCCGGAATGGCCACTGACCCCACCAAAGCCCCGCTGGCCGGATCAAACTGCCGCAACAACGCGTCCGACGACACCGTCACCAGACGCCCGCCAGCCAGAACCGGGCCGAAATGCGTATGTATCTGCGAAAACTTTCGTGGCTTTGTCGCGGTAAAATAGGGCAGTGGAACGCCCCAGATCCGCGCACCGGTCTTGGCATCCAGACGCAGCAGCAGGTTTTCGTCATTGACCAAGAACACCGATCCGCCCACCACCAAGGGCGGGTTCACCGCCCCTTCGTCGACGCTCCAGACCACATCGCCGCTCTCCTCGCGGTAGGCGCCGGACCGTCCTGCCTGCGTGCCTGAATAGACGACGCCACCTGTCACAACCGGGTCGGCGGTGATGTCGCCGGAATTGGCATAGGCGCGGCCCAGACGATTGCCGGTGATTGCCGCCGTCCAAAGACCCGAACCCGTGCGGCTGTCAACGGCGCTGAGCAGACCAGAGGAATAGGGGAAGATTACCCGCGTCGCCGTCACCGCCGGGGCCGCCCCGGTATCGGACACCAACATGTTCACCGGCGCAGCCATGGTCCACACCACCCTGCCCGTCCCAGTATCCAGCGCCCACCCGGTGCCATCGACGCCCATGACATAGACATTGCCGCCGCCCAGACCCGGCGCCCCGGCTGCGGGCACGCCCAGCCGCTGCCGCCACAACACCGCGCCGGTCGCAGCATCCAGCGCCACGACCTCGCCATAGCCCGTCGTGGCAAATACCCTGCCATTACCGACTGCCAGCCCGCCGCCAGATTGCAGTCCGCCCCGATCAAACGCCGCCGTGATATCCGTCTGCCAAAGCAATGCACCCGTCAGCGACACGGCGCTGACATGGGTCAATGCGTCCATCGCAAACACAGCCCCCCCCGCCACGACGGGAGCCGCGGTGATCCGGTTGCGCCGCGAATTGCCCGCACCAATACCCACCGACCAGACCAGTTGCGGCGTGGCGGAAAGCTGCCCATGCGCGCCAGAATGCGTGGCCGAACCGCCGCGCTGTGTCCAGTCGGCATTGCTGACCCGCGCCGGCAAGGCGATCGGCTTGACCTGATTTGCAACCTCGCCCGGCACATCCACCGGGACAGGCCTTGCCTCGGTCGGGATCGAGGCTTCCAACGGTGTCCGCACCGCAAAGCGTTCCCCAGGTAGGATTGGTTCCTTGGTACAGGCGACCAAGGTCACGGCGACCAGGCTCAGGCGGCAAACCATCAAGGCAGCCTTCGCCAAGGCTGCTGCTTTTGTCACGAAACTTGCCAAATCCACGGCCCCCCCAAAACCACGCCCCTGTTGCCCGCCGGATCAGCCACCACTTGCAGGAACCGTCGCTGCGGGTGCGGGTGTGCCAGATGCCGGGTTTGCAGGTTCGGGCACGACACCGCCCAGAGCAACAATCACCAACCCCAGACGCTGTCGCATCCCCCGCGGCGCCTCTTGATCCTGGACGAGTTCCGTCAGGGCCTTGAGCGCCGCATCCTTGTCGCCCTCTTCGATCAGCAGATAGGCCAGTTGCTCCTCGGCCAGCGTGCGAAAAGCGCGACCCGGCACGGCGAGGCTTTGAAGCGCAGCGCGACGGTCCGCCAACGGCTGCTCGGCACCCGCCTGCGCAACCCGCCGCAGCACCGCCAGATCGCGGTAGACCTGTGGCGCCGTCTTGTCCGCCGCCAGCCGGTCCAAGGCCGCCAAACTCGTCGCCTTGTCAGACTCGGTGTTGGCCGCAAGCAACAGGTCCTGGATGGCTTTCTGGTCACCGTCACCCCGCAGGGCGGTCAGGGCCGCCGCCCGCTCCGGGCCTGACTTTTCCAGCGCCGCCCGGGCGGCATCGCCAAATACCTGCGCCCGCGCGGCAGCGGTGGACTTCTGCCATTCATTATAGGCGGCACCACCCACGATCCCGGCAACCAGCAGCACGCCAATCCAGCCATATTTGCGAAAGGCCGCAAACAGCCGATCGCGCCGGACCTCATCGGTGACTTCATCCACAAAGCTGTCGGTATTGCTCACGGTATACTCCGGCGGTTTTGCCGTACAAGGCGGCTTTCCCCGTCTTACACGGATTTCGACAAAGCCGACAAGCCCTGCCACCCCGCTTCAGCCAAAGCCTGCGCCCCTTGCCGCGCCCAGCCGTGACGCATTGCTTGCCCAAATGCATCAAACTGGCTAGCCTGCCAGTCATGGCACATCATATCCTGACCCCCACCACCTATCACAATGTCCTGGGCACCTTGCCCGCCGCCCTGACGGTGGCAAGCGGCGACACAGTGACGACCGAAACCATCGATGCCAATGGCTGGGACAAACATGGAAAAAAGGTCTGGACCGGACCCAACCCGATGAACGGCCCCATTGCGGTTGCAGGGGCCGAACCGGGTGACAGCCTGCGTGTCGATATCCTTGCCATGCAACCGATCCGTCCCACGGGCTGGACCCGCGCCGCGCTTGCCGAAAATGTGGTCGACCCCGATTTCGTGACCGCGCTGCCGCCGCGCGACCGCGCCACTTGGACCATCGACGGCAATGCCGGCACCGTCACCTTGCAAGACCCGCCGGCCGGCTTTGCCCTGACCCTGCCCATGGCCCCGATGATCGGCTGCCTCGGCGTGGCACCCGCCATGGGTCAGGCCATCTCGACCGCCACCTCGGGCGAATATGGCGGCAACATGGATTACCGCCGTCTCGGCCCGGGTGCCACGATCTGGTTTCCGGTCTCGACCCTTGGCGCGCTGTTCTTTCTGGGCGATGCTCATGCGCTGCAAGGTGACGGTGAAATCGTCGGCACCGGCATCGAGACCTGCTTTCAGATCACCTTCCGCCTGTCGGTCGAGAAACGCAGGCTGATCTGGCCGCGCGGCCAGACCGAGCGTGACATCTTCACCCTCGGCAATGCCCGCCCGCTGGATCAGGCCCTGCAACATGCAACGACAGAAATGACCCGCTGGTTGGAACAGGATTACGGGCTGGACATCCGCGCCGCCGGCCATCTGATGGGTCAAGCCGTGCGCTACGACATCGGCAATGTGTTTGACCCGGCCTATACCGTGGCCTGCCGCCTGCCCCGCGCCCTGCTGGCGGGCTATTCCGCCGCCTGAGCCTCGGTCTCTTCGGCTGATTGACGCTCCCACATGGCGGTATAGCGACCGTTCAGTGCCAGCAACTGATCATGCGTGCCCTGCTCGCGCACCTGCCCCTGTTCCATCACCACGATCAGATCGGCATCGGCAATGGTCGACAACCGGTGCGCAATCGTGATCACCGACCGCCCCTGACCCATCTCCAGCAAACTGTCCTGAATGTCCCGTTCAGTCTGCGTATCAAGGGCCGAGGTTGCCTCGTCCAGAATCAATATCCGCGGATTTTTCAACAAGGTACGCGCAATGCCAACCCGCTGTTTTTCGCCGCCCGACAGCTTTAGCCCGCGCTCGCCGACCTTGGCCTCATAACCCTC
>JBAXXO010000096.1:0-11045 GCA_037127855.1 Alphaproteobacteria bacterium | reverse complement strand
GCCGGGGTTCTGCAGTAACCCATGGGCGCCTACATCCTGCGACGCCTGCTGCTGGTCATTCCGACCCTGCTGGGCATCATGATCATCAACTTTACGCTGACGCAATTCGTGCCGGGCGGGCCGATCCAGCAGGTGGCGGCCAGGCTGGAGGGTGAGGGCGACAGCATCAAGGGTGTCGTGGGGTCCGGTGCCGATGCCGGGATGAACCAGCAGGCCGCAGATGCCGCCAACGGCTATATCGGCGCGCGGGGTTTGCCGCCCGAGTTTCTGGCCAAGCTGGAGGTCGAGTTCGGCTTTGCCCGCATCATCTGTGACCGGGGTTTTGTGGGTGAGCCCACCATCAAGGACCCGGCCTGCCACAAAGAGATGATCCCGGCCATCGAGCGGTTCTTCATCATGATGTGGAACTATGTGCGGTTCGACTTTGGCGACAGCTATTTCCGGTCAACCAGTGTGGTGGGGCTGATCTTGGAAAAGATGCCGGTGTCGATCACGCTGGGCCTGTGGACAACGCTGATCGCCTATCTGATCTCGATTCCGATGGGCATTCGCAAGGCGGTGTCCGATGGGTCGCGGTTTGACGTATGGACCTCGGGGGCGATCATTGCGGCCTATGCCATTCCGGGGTTTCTGTTCGCGATATTGCTGTTGGTGCTGTTTGCGGGCGGGTCGTATTGGCGGATATTCCCGCTGCGCGGCCTGACATCGGAAGGCTTTGAGCAAATGAGCTTTTTCGGTAAGGCGGCGGATTATCTTTGGCATATCACGCTGCCGGTCCTGGCCTCGACCATCAGCAGTTTTGCCACGCTGACGCTGCTGACCAAGAACAGCTTTCTGGACGAGATCAAGAAGCAATATGTGATGACGGCGCGGGCCAAGGGGTTGTCGGAAACCCGTGTGCTGTATGGCCATGTGTTCCGCAATGCGATGCTGATCGTGATCGCGGGCTTTCCGGGGCTGTTCATATCGGTGTTCTTTGGCGGGTCGCTGATCATCGAAACCATCTTCAGTCTGGATGGGCTGGGGCAGTTGGGCTTTAAATCGGCGGTCGAGCGGGATTATCCGGTGGTGTTCGGCACGCTGTTCGCCTTTGGCGTGATCGGGCTGGTGATCGGCATCCTGTCGGATCTGATGTATGTCTGGACCGACCCCCGCATCGATTTCGAGCGGAGGGACTGAGATGGCCCCGTTCAATCTTGAACTGTCCAAGCTGAACCAGCGGCGCTGGCGGGTGTTTCGCGCCAACAAGCGGGCCTTTTGGTCGCTGATCGTGTTTTCGGTGCTGTATATCCTGTCGCTGGGGGCAGAGTTTCTGGCCAATGACAGGCCGCTGCTGATCAGTTATCGCGGCGAACTCTTTGCCCCGGTCTTTTCGTTTCATTCCGAAAAGGAGTTTGGCGGCGATTTTCTGACCGAGGCGAATTACCATGACCCGGTGCTGCAATGTCTGGTCAAGACCGGCGGTCTGGTGGGCTGTTTCGATGCGCCCGCGGATTTGATGGTCGCGGCGGATCAGGGCAAGCTGGAGGGGACCGAAGGGTTTCACAAAGGCTGGATGCTGTGGCCGCCGATCCCCTACAGCTATAACACCATCAACGATGTCGGTGGCGCGGCCCCTTCGGCCCCGGACCGAAATCATTGGCTGGGGACGGATGACACGGCGCGCGATGTGCTGGCGCGGGTGATCTATGGCTTTCGCATCAGTGTCAGTTTCGGGTTGATCGTGTCATTCCTGACCTCGGTTCTGGGCATCGCGGCGGGGGCGGTGCAGGGCTATTTCGGTGGGCTGACCGACCTGTTGATGCAACGCTTCATCGAGATCTGGGGCGCGACCCCGATGCTGTACATCATCATCATCATATCCTCTGTGTTCACGATGAACTTTTGGCTGCTGATCTTTCTGGTGGTGTTGTTCGGCTGGATGGGTCTGGTCGGTCTGGTGCGGGCGGAATTCCTGCGGGCGCGGAATTTTGAATATGTGCGGGCGGCCAAGGCCCTGGGTGTGTCGGATGGGGTGATCATCTTTCGCCATGTGTTGCCCAACGCGATGGTGGCCACCATGGCGATGATGCCCTTTATCGTGTCCGGCACCATCGCCAGCCTGACGGCGCTGGACTACCTGGGCTTTGGCCTGCCCGCATCATCCCCCAGTCTGGGCGAGATGACGCAGCAGGCCAAACAGAACCTGCAGGCGCCATGGCTGGCCTATGCGGCCTTTTTCACCTCGGCCATCATGCTCAGCCTGCTGGTGTTCATCTTTGAGGGTGTCCGTGCGGCCTTTGACCCCAGAAAGACCTTCAAATGAATGTGCTGGAGGTGTCGGGGCTGAATGTGCGCTTTGCGCAGGAAGGGGCCGAGATTCATGCCGTCCGCGATGTCAGCTTTACCGTGGCCCGGGGCGAGACGGTGGCGCTGGTGGGCGAAAGTGGGTCGGGCAAGTCGGTGACGGCGCTGTCGACGGTCAAGCTGTTGCCTGACAGTGGGGCGGTCACGGGGTCGGTGCGCTACAATGGTCGCGAGATGCTGGGCGCATCCGAGACCGAGCTGCGCAAGGTCCGTGGCAACGACATCAGCTTTATCTTTCAAGAGCCGATGACCAGCCTGAACCCCCTGCATACGATCGAGCGGCAGATCACCGAGAGCCTTGCGATGCATCAGGGGCTGGGTGGCGAAAAGGCACGGGCGCGGGTGCTGGATCTGCTGGGCAAGGTCGGCATACGCGATGCCGAAAGCCGCTTGAACGCCTATCCGCACCAGTTGTCGGGCGGGCAGCGCCAGCGGGTGATGATCGCCATGGCGCTGGCCAACGGACCCGAACTGCTGATCGCCGACGAGCCGACGACGGCGCTGGACGTGACCATTCAGGCGCAGATTCTGGACCTGCTGGGCGATTTGAAACGGGCCGAAGGGTTGAGCCTGCTGTTCATCACCCATGATCTGACCATCGTTCGGCGCATCGCAGAGCGGGTCTGCGTGATGCAGGGCGGGGTGATTGTCGAACAGGGGCCGACGGCGGAAATCTTTGCCAACCCACAGCATCCCTATACAAGAAAGCTGTTGGCGGCCGAAGCCAAAGGGCGGCCGGTGCCGGTGCCTGAAAACGCGCCCGAGGTGTTGCGGACGCAGGATTTGCGGGTGTGGTTCCCGATTACTGCCGGGTTTCTGCGCCGGACGGTCGGGCATGTCAAAGCGGTAAACGCGGCCAATCTTACGGTGCGGGCGGGCGAGACGCTGGGTGTTGTGGGCGAAAGCGGGTCAGGCAAGACCACCCTCGCGCTGGCGATTCTGCGTCTGGTGCATATGACCGGCCATGTCAGCCTGATGGGCCGCGATCTGGCCGGTGTGCAGGGGCGGGCGCTGCGCGATCTGCGCCGCGACATGCAGGTGGTATTTCAGGACCCCTTTGGCAGCCTGTCGCCGCGCATGACCGCCGAGGCGATCATCGCCGAGGGTTTGGGGGTGCATGGGCTGGATCCGGGCCGCGATCGCACCCAGATGGTGGCCGAGATGATGCAGGTCGTCGGGCTGGACCCGGCGATGATGGGGCGCTATCCGCACGAATTCTCGGGCGGGCAAAAGCAGCGCATCGCGATTGCTCGCGCCATGATCCTGCGCCCGAAACTGGTGGTGCTTGACGAGCCGACCAGCGCGCTGGACATGACGGTGCAGGTGCAGATCGTCGATCTGTTGCGCGACTTGCAGGTGAAATACGGGCTTGCCTATGTGTTTATCAGCCACGATCTGCGGGTGGTGCGCGCCATGTCCCACAAGGTGATGGTGATGCAGCAGGGCGATGTCGTCGAGGCGGGTGATGCAGCCGAAGTGTTTGCCAATCCGCAACACCCCTATACACGAACGCTGATGAAGGCGGCATTTGGTGAGGGTGTTTCGTGAAGATACTGTTCGTGCACCAGAATTTCCCCGGCCAATTTCTATACCTTGCACCGGAACTGAAACAGCGCGGCCATGACTGCCTGGCGCTGAGCGATCTGTCCAACAGCCGCGACAGCGCCATCGCGATGGTGAAATACAAACATCAGGCCCAAAAGCCAGACCCGGTCGCCACGCGGCTGGGGCGCAACTATATCCAGATGTCGGACCGTGGCGTCAGCGTGGCGCGCGCCTGCCTGCATTTGCGCGACCAGCGCGGCTACAGCCCTGATGTGATCTTTGGCCATTCCGGCTGGGGCGAGACCTTGTTCTTGAAAGAGGTCTGGCCGCAGGCAAAGTTACTGACCTATGCCGAGTTCTACTACAAGGGGCGCGGCGCGGATGTGGGCTTTGACCCCGAATTCTCGACCCCAAGCTTTGATCAGGTGATGATCACGCAGGCAAGGGCGTCACATCTGGGGCAGGCCCTGCTGCATTCGGATGCCGGGTTGTCGCCAACCGAATGGCAGGCCAGCACCTATCCGCCTGCCCTGCGGCGGATGATCGAGGTCATTCATGACGGGGTCAATACCTCGGTCATGGCACCCGACCCAATGGCACGGTTTGCCTTGGCCGACGGACGTCTGTTGGCACCCGGTGACGAGGTGCTGACCTTTGTGAACCGCAATCTGGAGCCGTATCGCGGCTTTCACATCTTCATGCGGGCCTTGCCGGCGGTCATGGCGGCACGGCCCGGGGTGCAGGTGGTGATCGTGGGCGGCGATGAGGTCAGCTATGGCGCGGCCCCCAAGGATCAGAAGGGCTGGAAAGACCTGATCCTGTCCGAGGTTGGTGACGGGTTGGACCTGTCGCGCGTGCATTTCATGGGCCGCGTGCCCTATGACCAGTTTGTCGCCCTGATGCAGGTCAGCCGGGCGCATGCCTATCTGACCTATCCTTTTGTGCTGTCGTGGTCGATGATCGAGGCGATGAGTGCCGGGGCCCATGTGATCGGCTCGGCCACCGCCCCGGTGCAAGAGGTCATCACCGATGGGGTGAACGGCACATTGGTGGATTTTCTGGATGTTCCGGGCTGGAGTGCCGCCTTGACCGAAGCCTTGGCCGAGCCTGACAAGTTTCTGCTGCGCCGCAAGGCCGCAAGGCAGACGGCGCTGGACCGCTATGATCAGCGCATCCTGCTGCCGCGCATGATCGACTTTGTCGAGCGGCACGGGCCCAAGGGTTAGGGTCTGAGGGGGCGATCTGGCCCGGCCCGCGCCCGGATGATTGCATGACGCGCCCCATGCCGCTATAGGGCTGCAAACCTCCAGGAGCCAGCCATGACCTTTTCCGCCCCGCACCCCTATGCCGAAATCGAGCGTGTCGTCGAGGACGCATGGGAGGCCCGCGACACCGTGACCTCGGCCACGGGCGGCGAGATGCGCGATGCCGTCGACGCGACGCTCGAGGCCTTGGGGACGGGTGACCTGCGTGTCGCCGAAAAGCGCGGCAATGACTGGCATGTGAATCAATGGGCCAAGAAGGCGGTGTTGCTGTCGTTTCGCCTGCAGGACATGGAGGTGATCGGCGGCGGCAATGGCGCTGCCACCTGGTGGGACAAGGTGCCCTCCAAGTTCGAAGGCTGGGGTGAAAACCAGTGGCGGCAGGCGGGGTTTCGGGCCGTACCCGGCTCGATCGTGCGGCGGTCGGCCTTTATCGGGCGCAATGTGGTGCTGATGCCATCCTTCGTGAATGTCGGTGCCTTTGTCGCCGAGGGCAGCATGGTAGATGGCTGGGCCACGGTCGGGTCTTGTGCGCAGATCGGGCGCCATGTGCATCTGTCGGGCGGAGTCGGCATTGGCGGCGTGCTGGAACCGATGCAGGCTGGGCCCACGATCATCGAGGACAACTGTTTTATCGGGGCGCGGTCCGAGGTGGTCGAGGGCTGCATCATCCGCGAAGGCTCGGTCTTGGGGATGGGCGTGTTCATCGGGAAATCGACCAAGATCGTCGACCGCGAGACCGGCGCCGTGATGTATGGCGAGGTACCGCCCTATTCGGTGGTTGTCGCGGGCTCGATGCCATCAAAGGGCGGAATCAATCTGTATTGCGCGGTGATCGTCAAAAGGGTCGATGCCCAGACCCGCAGCAAGACCGGCATCAACGAGTTGCTGCGCGACTGATTTGTGGTGATTCATCCGCAGGCCAGATCGGTGGCGTAAGCCAGACTGGCCGCAAGAACCCGGAACTGGCGTCAAACCCCAATTCGGTCATGATCTGGCAAACGGACATCATGCAGACGATATGGCCATGGACAAAGCCGACCTCGATGACGTCCCTGCCATTGTACCCTATAGGATAAGGCCGGATCGCCGCTGCTTTCATCGCCATTGCCAAAGATGGTTTGGGCCATTTCAGCGGGTCAATGCCAGTTTCCGCAGGCAGTTTCCGTGCGTCTGTCATCGGCCCGACCCTATGGCTCGCCCGATTGCTCCTGCCCATCGCAGAAAAGCGGTTAAACGCAGTCGCCTTGACAATCCGCCCCCGGCCCGCCACTGACCCGCGCAGACACTGTCCGGGGGACCATGATGGACGACACGCCGCTATCCACGGGCCCCGCCAAGGCCAAGCGCCCACAACAGGTGTTCACGCTGGTTGTCGAGATCGGCCGCAAGAAAGGCGACGGCTTGCCCGACAAAGCCACCGGGGCCGCGCTGATCGTCTATGCCAGCGGGGTCGATGAGGCCGAGGCCGTGCGCGAGACGGTGGCTGTCTTGAAAGAGGCCGACCTCGCGCCCTTGGATATTTCGGGCTACGGCACGCTGCACGAGCGGTTGGAGTCGGGTGACGAAATTGACCGCGACGAGCGCGCGCTGATGGACCGCGCCCTGGCCGAGAATGCGGTGATCGTGGCGCAGCTGACGCCGTTTTACGACTAGACCACCCCAGCCTGGCCGGGCATGATGCGGTCGAAATAAGCCTGCAGGCAGATCGCCCCAAACGCGCCATTCATGTGATAAGCGTCAAATTTGTGATCGGGACTGCCCGCCAGATCGAGGCGATCCCGGCAATAAATGTCTTTGGTCAGGCCAATCTCGGTCAGGGTCGTGGCGGGCTGCGGTAGCAGGTCAATTCCCCGGCTGGCATAATAGGTTTGGGCGAGCGTGCTTTTATAGTCTAGGATCGGGCGCATCTTGTCCATGTCAATCTCTGGCGATGCCCAGGCCTCATGCCAAAGCAGCGCGCCCGCATCCAGTTGGCGGATGATTGCAACAGGCATCGGGGACAGCATCAGGGTCACGTTCGGGCGCCTAAGTGTTGACCAAAAACCTCCGGCCGCACGGTGTTCGAGGATCGCCTGATAAAATTCGATGAACGCGGTCAACGTCAGGCGCTGTTTTATTTCTGCGTCATATAAGCCATCAACCGCAAATGCCTTGAGAAAGTGGGTGATCTCGTGTCGACCGGGCCAGTACATTCCCGCGAGCAGGATTTCATCGAAACTTTCAAGATCAACACGCGTGTGACCATTGATCTTTGCGAGGGTTTCAATGTGTTCGTGTGTCATCGTGTTCGGGGTGACGTCGCCATAGAGCGGTGCATCGAACCCGAGTTTGTCAAAGAACGGTACCGGCGCGGAAAAGAATGCGACATCTACTCTGTCTTGAAGGCTTGCAGACAGGGTTTCCCACCCACTTCGGAGCGCTGCGACATGCGAGTTCCCGACAATCAGAACGCGTTTCACCGGCGAAACGCCTCTAGCAAGGCCTCTTCGCAGACCAGGCTGGCGGCCGGATTGCCCGCGAATTGTTGGGCTTCGGTCGGGGAGGACGTTGCCCCGTCTTCAACCGTTTGCGGCGGCTGATCTTGCAGCCTATGCGCCGCCAAAAACGTGCCCATGGCGGCCGCGACGCCTTCGGCGGTCACCTCACGCAGACCTTCGTTGTAATAGCGCGCGGCGTTGCGTTGCGAGGTGATGATTTCATAGGAGGGAAAGTAATCAACATTGTCATATTCGGCGGACAACCGCCCGCAGGCGGCGCGCAGCACGGCCTTGGAATAGGCGGTGGCAACCTCGACATGCTGGCCGGATGCCGTGGCGGTCAGCGGCACCGGCGAGACGGTGATGATGAATTTGACCTGTCGGTTCAGCGCCATCATCATGTCACGAAAACGGCTGAAATGGCGGCAGATTTCGCCATATTCGCAATTGTGAAAGCTGAAGATCGCCGGGTCATAATCGCCGGCGATCGTGCCGGGGCAAGTGGGATAGACCGTCCCCGTGGCGGTATGAAGCCAGGTTTCGGTCAGGCCAAAGGTAAAGACGATGACTTCGGCGGCAGTAAACACCCGACGGACGGCGGCCAGATGCAAGGCACGATGTGCCAGAACATCGGCGGCGGTGTCAAAACCGTTCGGTTCCAGTCCCGGACGCTGGGCGTCGAAATGGCGACCGTCCCGTTGCCAGACCGGAACGGCGGGGGTGAGGCGCCCGATAGCCTCGCGCCAAAGCTGCAGCAGTTGGCGCATGGTGTAGATGTTGCCGTAGCGCGCCGAATAAAGCCCGAAGCCGTATCTTTGCCTGACCTGTTCGGGCACGAGGGCCGGCGCGCGTTCGGCGTCGATGACGTTGCACCCGGCCTGCCGCAGGGCGCGGCCAACATGCTGGGCAAAACACGAGCCTGCGGTGGCAATCTTCATCCCCCGCCGCAACGGGAATTTTGGGGTGTAGAGATCGGCAAACTGGCCCAGTTTGCGCTCGGCCACGCCAGAGCGCCAAAAGGCGCTGGGGGGAAGATGGCGATAGGGCTGTTCCATAAGGTCTGGTATCCCAACTGTGCCGCAACAGAGCGAAGCCTTTGTATCTGACGCAAAGGCACCGTGACGGAATTGCCAAGCCCGATCAAGACATGTTCGCGGGGGTAGCCGCGCTGTTGCCTTTACCCCGCCAGATGCCGCAGCCCTTGGGTGACATCCGTACGCACCGCCAGACGCAGCCCCGGTTCATCGCCGGCCCGCAGTGCCGCCAGAATGATGCGGTGGTGATGCAGCGTGTCGCGGCGTTGCAGCCGTTCATACAGGGCGCGCATGGTCGGGCCCAGTTGCAGCCACACCGTCTCGCAGATCGCCAGCATTGCGGGGGTCTGGGCACGCAGATAAAGGGTGCGGTGGAACTCTAGATTGGTGCGAAGATAGGCGACGGCGTTTTGCGACATCACCGCATCATGGTTTAGCGCATTGATTGCCGCCAGTCGTTCGATCAGGGCGAAATGGGCGCGTGGCAAGGCGCGGGCGGCCATTTCAGGCTCGATCAGGGCGCGGATGGCGGCCAGTTCCTCGATCCGTTCGGGCGACAGTTCGGGCGTGCTGACCCGGCCCGAGGACGAGATGGTCAGCGCTCCTTCAGCCGCCAACCGCCGCACCGCCTCGCGCGCGGGGGTCATCGAGACATTGTGCAAAGCGGCAAGGCCGCGCAGGGTGATCGGCTGACCAGGGGCAAGTTCGCCATGCATGATCTGCTGGCGCAGCAGGCGGTACAGCCGTTCATGGGCCGGGGCGTTGGGGTCTGCGACGCGCGGGATGATCGCCATGGTGTCAGCCAAGCATCGACCGGCTGCCGGGTCAAGCGATGAAGTGAAAGCCGTGCAACTGGTTGCCCTCGGTCCGCAACCAGCGGCGCTGGTCCTGCCAGCCGGGATACAACCCGTCGACCACGGCCCAGAACGCGTCGGAATGGTTCATCTGCACCATATGGGCCACCTCATGCGCCACAACATAGTCCAGCACTGGCGGCGGGGCCATCACCAGCCGCCAAGAATACATCAGCGCGCCATCCTGCGTGCAAGACCCCCAACGCGAACGAGGGTCGCGCAGGGTGATGCGGGTGACACGGCGGCCGATCTGGGCGGCAAAGTGGTCTGATGCAGCAGCCAGCCGTTCACGGGCGAGTGTTTGGAGAAAGGCCATGGTGCGGCGTCCGGCCAACGCCGCGTCGCCAGGAATCCACAGATCGCCGCCCTCGACCCGCAGGGTGCGGCCGGTACCGGGCGACAAGGTCATCAAACGCCCCTCGACCGGGATCGTGTCGCCGATGGTCACAAGGCGGCGCGGTTGGGTGCGCGACAGGGCGGCGCGCAGCCAATCCTCGTGGCCACGCAGAAATTCCATCGCCTCGGCCTCGCGGGCGCGCTGCGGCAAGGACAAGGTCACACGGCCGTCCAGTTGCGACACGCGCAGCGAAAACCGCCTTGCCCGGGCCGAACGGCGCAGCGTCACTTCGATAGGGGGTAAGCCGGGCAGGATGTGCATGGGGCCTCGTAACACCGGTGCCCATGATAGCGGGCTTGGCCGTCTGTGCAACCGGTCGCAAGATGCTGTATGCAGTGGGACAACGCGTCGAAAAGCCTTTGACAGTCCCTGCCACCTGTGGCAATCGGGCAGCCTATTGGAAAACAGCCCTGAAGGAATCCCATGCCCAAGCTTGAATGGGGTACAAAGCGCACGTGCCCGACCACCGGCAAACGCTTTTACGACCTGAACAAGACGCCGATCGTTAGTCCTTATACGGGTGAGGTCGTCGATATCGAAAGCGCGCGCCGCAAGATGGCCGCTTCCGTGATCGCCCGCGTGGCTCCCGAGAAGGATGACGGGACTTTGGTCGATGATCTGGACACCGACGAAGATCTGCTGACGCCCAGCGCTGCCGACGACACAGAGCTGGACGACGAGTTGCTTGAGGAAGACGCTGACGACAACGTGTCGCTGGATGATCTGACCGAAGTGGCCGGCGACGAAGAAGAGGTCTGACACGACCTAAAGGGTCGGGTGCGTATCAGCGACCCAAAGTGCAATTTACCTCTTGCACCCCCCCGCACCTGCCCATAAAGGTCGCTAATCGATGCGCCCAGCGTCATGCTAGTTAAACGGGGTCATAGCTCAGATGGGAGAGCGCTTGAATGGCATTCAAGAGGTCGGGAGTTCGATCCTCCCTGGCTCCACCAAACTAGCATCAGAACCAATTAGTCCACTCGCTTCGGTCCATTTCCACGGATTAACTCTGTGCAAAACGGAGGTGTCCCATCGGTGTTGTTGCACAACTCTGTCTGCCTGGGATTCACAACGTGAATCGATGTGGTTAGATAGGCCGCATGAGTAAGCCATCACCCGCCCGCTAC